>NZ_VUKI01000036.1:0-12837 GCF_008385775.1 Staphylococcus sp. GDX7P312P
TCCAATTTATTATAGAGCCCTAATTTATTATTTCGAACAGCATAATCAATCGTATTTGCAAAGGCTAAAGTTGGCAAAACGATTATTAGCAATTAATAAATTAGTACCTTTATATATATCTGACAAAGTTGTCCTCTTCCCTATAAAACATCAACGTGCACCTTTACAAACTTACATCAACGCATTAACAATTATTGGATTAACTTCTACTACAAATGGCGTCATCATTACTTTTGAAAATAATATCCAATTACGCGTTGATGAACCCTATTCATTAATTTATAAAAAATGGCAAGAAAGTACATTATTGTATCATTTAGTACAAAAAACTATGCAGATTTATTAAATTTATATTCTAATAATTTTTTTGTAAAAAATGCAGTAACTGATTTAATGAGTAATAAACTTACGATTGCAAGAAGTACTGCACCTATTAAAATTAGGATCACATTTATAACTGGCATTGAAACTTGTGGATTTATAAAATAATTCACTGCAGTAAGACTTGTAATAAACCCTGTTAAAAATAACCCTAGCAAGAAAGCATAAATGAGTACCATTCCTATTAGTAAAAATAACAATGTGGTACTTGCTACTTCTTTTTGTTTAAATATATTATTTTTTAAAAATTGATTTGCGTACTGAATTGGTTTGCGATATTTCTTTGACTGAATATCCCCTTCATTATCCTCAACCTCATTATGGTAATGCGTTAAATTATTTTGTAATAGCTTTTTTTCCTTTTTATTTAAAAACCACAATTGCTTTTTAACTTTCTCTTCAAATTCTGTATGTTTCATACTATGTGGTTATCTCCTTCTAGTATTATTTCTTTTAAATTTTAGCGAAGTTCTCATTTACTTACAAGTTAAAGATCTAAAGCTTTATTATATAAAAATGCTCCGTTTCTATATGAAAGAGGTTGATTTAGAGAATCTACACACTACACACAGACATGAAAATGTTAATTGTATGTAGAAGTTCTAATCAATATCTTATAGAACGGAGTTATTTTTAATTTTTAAATTTTAAAGAATTGATAAACCTGAGCTTTGAATATCCTTAGCGAAACCTTTTACAGTATCAACTGATAATTCATTAATATCTCGACCTAAATTAGTATTTACTTTATTAACTACATCTGCTGGACATGTAATAATGTCGGCACCAATTTCATCTGCTTGAATAACATTAAATAGTTCACGACAACTTGCCCATAATAATTTAACGCCTTCTTTACTATGCGCCACATCTACTGATTCTTTCATCAAAGGTAATGGATCAACACCAGTATCTGCTATTCTACCCGCAAATACTGAAATATATGTAGGTACTCCTTCAGTTACCGCTTCAGTAATTTCTTTTACTTGCTCAATAGTGTACACTGCAGTAACATTTAAACGCACATTGTCAGCTGATAATTTTTTTATTAACGGAATTGTTGATTCGCCTTTAGTATTCACAACTGGAATTTTAACAAAAACATTATCACCATATTGTTTTAATATTTCAGCTTCTTTTTCCATAGTTTCTAAATCATCAGCGAATACTTCAAATGAAATAGATGCGTCTGGAATTTCTTTAACCGCTTCTTCAGCGAATGATTTATAATCTGTTACACCTGCTTTAGCCATTAAGCTAGGATTAGTAGTGAAACCGTCTACCTCTTTATTTTTATATGCTACTTTCATTTGTTCAATATCTGCGCCATCTGCAAATACTTCGACATTTAATTTTGCCATTTCATTCTTCCTCCTTTAAGTTCGATTACGATGATAGTTAAATTACATCACAATAGATTTCTTATATGTATATGCTTCTTTTCATATGATGATCAGACTATTCCGCATCAATAAAATATTTATAAATTATTTATATCATTCTTAGAAACACTTGGCGAATGTTTTGCTTTTTAACAAAATTAATTATCAAATTCACTAGTCACTATTAAATGTTAATTAAAATATGGTAATATGATTAGATGATATTAGGTAGGAGGAACATTATGTCTAAGCCAAAAAAATACTTCTATATCTCAATAATTTTACTCATCATAAGTTTTTATTTTAATACATTCAACCCGCTATTAAGTCAGCAAATTACTTCTGTTAAATATTTACTTATTGCGTGTAGTATCATTAATGTAATTATATTAATTGCTTCTATTATATTTTCAGATAAAGCAATTAAACATTTAGGTGATAAACAAGGATGGATAAGAATTGCGAGTAAAATTTTGCCAATAATCATTTTATTGGTGATTTTATTCCATATCTATGCCTCAATTAAGACATTTGGTATATTGTCGTAAAATTTTTCAAATGCCAGAACTAACTTACTAATTAATAAAAATTAATGATTAGTGTTTAACGTAATAAAAATAATGAATAGGTGTGACAAAATGCAATATTTATTTGTGTTTATTGGGGGCTTATTTGGAGCATTATTAAGATATGTCTTATCAACTCTTAATGCCGATTCTGGATTACCACTCGGTACATTAATTGCGAATATTGTGGGTGCATTTTTAATGGGATATTTATCTTCGTTATCCATTCAATTTTTTAAAAACAACCCACTAATTAAAAAAGGTGTCACAACGGGACTACTAGGTGCTTTAACTACCTTTTCAACCTTCCAATTTGAGTTAGTTACAATGTCACAAAATAATAGTATCGCTTTGCTCTTTATCTATGGCTTAACCAGTTATATAGGAGGCATTCTTTTCTGCTGGTTAGGTGTTAAATTAGGTGGGCAACCTACATGATACATATACTACTTATTATGGTAGGTGGTGGCATTGGTGCTGTTATCAGAGCTTGGTTAACAGATGTCTTTAAAAGTAAAACATCGTCACCTATACCGATTGCAACTTTAATAGTCAATCTCGTTGGTAGTTTCTTAATTGGCTTCGTATTTGGGATAGCTCAAGATTATCAATTATTTTCACTGTTTTTTATAACTGGCGTCCTTGGAGGGTTAACAACCTTTTCAACTATGTCTTATGAACTCGTCCAATTTATTTCGCCAAGTTTTAAACCTGTTCAATTTTTTAGTTATTCTATTTTACAATTTGTAATAGGTTTTATCTCATGCTTTATTGGTTATTCGATATAAATAAATACACTTCATAGTTTTAAGATTAAATCTTGCAACTATGAAGTGTATTTTTATATTTTCACATTTTTATTAATGTCCCTCAAATGTTGCTGGATCAGGACCAATGCGTTGATCTTTGTTTAGAGAATCAATTCGTTCCATTTGTTCATCTGTTAGTTCGAAATCAAAAACATTAATATTTTCCTCTATTCTTTGAGGTGTAACTGATTTAGGAATTACGATGACACCATGTTGCATGTTCCAACGAATGACGACTTGTGCTGCCGATTTATTAATTTCTTTACCAATTTGATTAAGTGTTTCATCATCTAAGATTTGGGCATTCATAAATGGTGACCATGACTCCATATGGATATTTTGTACTTCTAAATATTTACGTAGTTTATTTTGAGTAAAATTTGGATGAAATTCTACTTGGTTGATAACTGGCTTAATAGAAACTTGAGCTAATAATGCTTCAAAGTGTTCTGCATTGAAGTTACTTACACCAATATTTTTAACCTTATCATCTTTATATAAATCTTCCATACCTTTCCATGTATCAATCATTATTGCTTCATTTGTACCAGGCCAATGAACAAGATATAAATCTAAATAATCTAGTCCTAATTTATTGATACTTGTTTCATAAGCATTTGCAACATTTTCACGCCCAAAATTTTCAAAATATAGTTTTGATGTAATGAATAAATCTTTACGTTCTAACCCAGTAGCTTCCAGACCTTCTTTAATGCCTAAACCAACTTGTTCTTCATTACCATATACTTTAGCTGTATCAATACTACGATAACCTGAGACAATTGCATGCTTAACTGCTTCCTTACATTTATCATTATTTTCTACTCTAAAGGTACCAATTCCAACTTTAGGCATTGTGTGACCATTATAAAATTCAATTGTTTCCATAAAAGAAACCTCTTTTCTTTATATTTTAATAATTACTACTCTATTCCCAAAATTGTCCATATTGAAAACTTTAATATTAGTTTATTATTTTAATAAGCTTCTCCTCAAAATAAAAAAATCCGAGATATAACCATATCTCGGATTAATACTAATTAAATGATTCAATTTTATCCATAACATTTTGTAATTCATCTACGTTATATTGAATACGCCCATGGAATACAAACTTATTAAAGAACTCATCTAATTGATCAGGTCCCACTAGAACTTTAACACTTGAACTTTGTGCATAATTTGAAATCGTTACGTCTCCATCGTGTTTAGGATTAAAGTATAAAATCGCAGTTGGCGTATATTTAGCACCTAATTGTGTTTGCAAGTCTGACGCTAACTTTTCAATTGAAGTAAGTTGATCTGAGTAATTAACGAATGACAATGAAGATTTATCTTCATTTTGATCGAGTACTAGTGTTTGAGGTGACTTAGCATCTAAATCTAAAGTACTAAATACTTGTTCCATCATAGGCAATTCGTTAAATTGCTTACCACTTATACCTTGATAAACATGCCCTTTTAATAGTTGAGAATCTATAATATATAGACCTGTACGCGTAAGTACAAGGTGACTAATGCGTTCAATATCATTGAATTCATTACTTGGTAAGAAGATGTTTGCCATTATATGCATATCTTCAGGTCTAATACGTTTTTCTTTCACTAAACGATCTCTAATTCCAATTAAGCGCATATCTGTAACATATTCACTTTTGTTTTTTGAGAATAGTTTCAATGCATCAATTTCACGATCTTTACCGCTTACAGTTGCATCAAAATCTTCTTTTTGTTTAGTAACTTGCTTTTTATTTTGTATGCGTTCTTTCTCTAGGGCTTCGTCATGTGACGCTTTCATTTGCTTTTCTTTTAAGTCGTATTCTTCTTTTGTTTTCTGTTTAATATTATTTTTACTTTTAAGTGTAACTAAGAATAATATTAAACAAATAATTGCAACTACAATTGCTACGATTAAACCAATTTCGATTGGTCCAAATGAATTCATTAAATCAACGCTCCTTTAATCTATCAGTAAATCTAATTATAATGGAAACTATCTATAATTTCGACAATTTCTTTATATTATTTAAAGCGTTTATTAAGCTTGAACAGCATCTTTTAATACATTGACTTTATCTAATTTCTCCCATGGTAACAATACATCTGTTCTACCAAAGTGACCATAAGCAGCAGTTTGTTTGTATATAGGATGCTTTAAATCTAACATTTTAATGATACCTGCTGGACGTAAATCAAAGTTAGCTCTAACAGCTTCAACAAGTTGAGCTTCTGAAACTTTGCCCGTTTTAAATGTATCAATTGAAATTGAAACTGGTTCAGCCACGCCAATAGCATAAGCAAGTTGTACTTCACATTGGTCTGCTAGTCCTGCAGCAACAATATTTTTAGCTACATATCTTGCCGCATAAGCTGCTGATCGGTCTACTTTAGTTGGGTCTTTACCACTAAAGCAACCTCCTCCATGACGTGCATAACCACCATAAGTATCAACAATGATTTTACGTCCTGTTAATCCAGCATCACCTTGAGGTCCACCGATAACAAATCTTCCAGTTGGATTGATAAAGAATTTCGTTTCATTATCAATTAATCCTTCAGGAACTGTTGGGTATATAACATGTTCTTTAATGTCACTTTGAATTTGTTCTAACTCAATGTCATCCGCATGTTGAGATGATACTACAATCGTGTCAATACGCTTAGGTTTATCTGATTCATCGTATTCAACTGTTACTTGAACTTTACCGTCCGGTCTTAAGTAGTCTAAAATTCCATCTTTACGTACATCAGATAAACGTTTAGCTAATTGATGAGATAAAAAGATAGGTAAAGGCATATATGTTTCTGTTTCATTTGTAGCATATCCGAACATTAAACCTTGGTCACCGGCACCAGTAGCTTCAATCTCTTCTTCTGAAATATCATTTCTGTATTCAAGTGCTTTGTCAACACCTTGTGCAATATCAGGTGACTGCTCATCGATTGCAGTTAAAACTGCCATAGTTTGGTAATCATAACCATATTTAGCACGAGTATAGCCAATACCTTTAATTGTTTCTCTTACAACTTTAGGGATATCTACATATGTTGATGTAGATATTTCACCTGAAATTAGAGCCATTCCAGTTGTTACAGTAGTTTCACAAGCAACACGTGCATTAGGGTCATCTTTTAAGATTTCATCTAAAATGGCATCAGATACTTGGTCAGCAATCTTATCTGGATGTCCTTCTGTCACTGATTCTGAAGTAAATAAACGTTTATTGTAAGTCATGATTTGCTCCTTTTATAACTATATTTACGAAAATTCTCTTTTAAATGTGAGCTCAAAAATAAAAGAGCCTTCTTCACTATTCAAGACAGAGAGAAGGCTCTTAAACGTCCATTCGCTCTTATCGTTCAGACGAGTATATGTCTGCAAACGGTTTGGCACCTTTCTTTTAAAAAAAGAGGTTGCTGGGTTTCATTGGGTCCATGTCCCTCCACCACTCAGGATAAGAGAATCCGTTAAGAACTATACTACCTAATTCATTTATTAATGTCAATTTTGTTTTTACATGTTTTTTTGTCTTTTCCAGGTGGAATAATTACGGCATTATGTTATACTATTTTCATGTAAAGGCTTACAATATTGAATTTTTATAACACACGCTGGAGGGATTGGGTATGTCAGTAGATACATACGGCGAAACACCTAAAATAAAAAAATTATTGGAAAAAGAAAGCTCTCTTTTTCAGCTTTCAACAACTCAACTTTATTACAAAATTATGAATAATAATGAAGGAGAATTAACTGAACTTGGTGCTATCAATGCGAGCACTGGCAAATACACTGGACGTTCACCTAAAGATAAATTCATTGTTACAGAACCTTCTTATAAAGATAATATTCATTGGGGAGATATCAATCAACCTATCGATGAAGAAACTTTCTTAAATCTTTACTCTAAAGTTTTAGACTATCTTGATAAAAAAGACGAACTTTACGTTTTTAATGGTTATGCAGGTAGTGACAAAGACACACAATTAAAACTTACAGTTATCAACGAACTTGCATGGCACAACCTTTTTGCTCAAAACATGTTTATCCGCCCAGATTCTAAAGAAGAAGCTAGTAATATAAAACCTAACTTCACAATTGTTTCAGCACCTCACTTTAAAGCTGATCCTGAAGTTGATGGAACTAAATCTGAAACTTTTGTTATTATTTCATTCAAACATAAAACCATTTTAATTGGTGGTACAGAGTATGCTGGTGAAATGAAAAAAGGTATCTTCTCAGTAATGAACTATTTGCTTCCAATGCAAGATATTATGAGTATGCATTGTTCTGCGAATGTTGGAGATAAAGGAGACGTAGCTTTATTCTTCGGATTATCAGGTACAGGTAAAACAACTTTATCAGCAGCACCGGATAGAAAATTGATTGGTGATGATGAACACGGTTGGAATAAAAATGGTATTTTCAATATTGAAGGCGGTTGTTACGCAAAAGCAATCAACCTTTCTAAAGAAAAAGAACCTCAAATTTATAACGCGATTCAATACGGTACTATATTAGAGAATACTGTGGTTAACGAGCGTGGTGTTGTTGATTTCGATGATAATTCATATACTGAAAATACACGTGCTGCTTATCCAATTCATCACATTGATAATATTGTATTACCATCTAAAGCAGCACATCCTAATACAATAATTTTCTTAACTGCTGACGCATTTGGTGTACTTCCACCTATTGCTAAATTAACTAAATCTCAAGCGATGTACCATTTCTTAAGTGGTTTCACTTCTAAATTAGCTGGAACTGAGCGTGGCGTTACTGAACCAGAACCATCATTCTCAACTTGTTTTGGTGCACCTTTCTTACCACTTAACCCTATTAAATATGCAGATTTATTAGGTGAGCTAATAGATAAACATGATGTTGATGTATACTTAGTTAACACTGGCTGGACTGGTGGTAAATACGGCGTAGGTAGACGTATTAGTCTACATTACACTCGTTATATGGTAGATCAAGCAATTAAAGGTAAATTGAAAAATGCAGAGTTTACAAAAGATGAGAAATTCGGTTTAAGTATTCCTACTGAAATGGAAGATGTTCCAAAAACAATACTTAATCCAATTAATGCTTGGAGTGATTCTGATAAATATCGCGCTCAAGCGGATGACTTAATCCAACGTTTTGAAGAAAACTTCAAAAAATTCGGTCCAGAAGTTGAAGAAATTGCTAACACTGGTGGCTTTAACAAATAATTAAATATTTATTAAAAAGACAACGTATAAGGCATACTGTACTGAACCCTTATACGTTGTCTTATTATATTTCTTCACATTTCGTCATCCATTGATGCACATAATCGAGCGCTAATTTCATTGCTTGTGGTCTAGGTACATGCCCTTCATTAAGTTGATAAAATGTATCATGAACAACACCTTTTAATTTCAATTGTTCTTCTAAGTAATAGGCATGATGAATACCTACTTGTTTATCCTTGCCACCATGAACGATTAAAATTGGTGGACTATTAGAATCAATAAGTTTTATCGCATCTCTTTGATCATAAGATTCTTTATTTTTGGAAGGATGTCCTACCATTCGACGCAACATCCCTCTTAAATCAGCACGTTCTTCATACATCAAGTGCATGCTTGATACACCACCCCAGATGATGTAACTATCGACTGGGTAATCTTGATAGGTAAGTAGTCCTTGTATTCCACCTCTTGAAAAACCAATCATGTGTATATATGCATTAGGAAATCGTTTTTTAAGTATCTTTATGAGATAGGTAACATCTTTTAAATCAGCGTTAGCAAACTCATCTCTACCTTCACTTCCATTACTTCCTCTATAATAAGGACCTACAACTAAGGTATTATCATTTGCAAACTGCATTAGTCTTGCTGCACGTACACGTCCGACTTGTCCCTTACCTCCTCGCAAATATACTACGATTCTTTTTACTGTCTTCGTTAAAGGACACATCTGTAATGCTTTTACTTTTAAGCCATCAACTTTATAAGTAATTTCATCAAATTGATGCGTTCTTGATGCTATAGGCATTTTTTTAGTCGCGATAATATCCAAGTTCTATCATCCTCTCGACACATTTAAGAATTGCATTATCTTGTATTAAATAACTTTGTTTATCTAATGGAATGGAATTAATATTATCAAATAATAATGGCCCTCTCGTTTCTAAATAATCACTTTTCTCTTTTAATGATTTAATCTTCACGATATATACATCTTTTTTGAAAATTGAGTTATCGAATGTATGAACCTGATATTGAGCAATATAATCTATCGTTTCAGGTATGCCTCCTGTTTCTTCAAAAAGCTCTCTCTTGATAGCTTGTATGCTTTCTTCTCCTTTTTCAACCTTACCACCCGGGAACTCTATGCCACGTAATTTATGTTGGGTAAATAGTAACTGACTCTGATATAACGGAATAGCTAAAACATGATTACCATCTGGATGGTCGTTGTTAGTTTTGTAATACATTGTGACACGTCTATTATCTTTATCTAGAAACTCCATGTTCCATACTACTCCCTTCAATATGTTAAACTTATTTATAATCGTATTACTTGTTGGAGGCCTATAATGTTAAAAAAATTATTTCTTGGAATAATCCATATATATCAACGCTATATTTCACCTATAACACCACCCACATGCCGATTTTATCCTACGTGTTCAGAATATACACGAGAAGCGATTGAAGTTTACGGCCCACTCAAAGGCGGCTACATGGGAATACGTCGCATTCTTAAATGTCATCCACTACATAAAGGTGGGTTTGATCCAGTTCCTTTAAAAAAGGATAAACATAAACATAGACACTAATTTAATTTAAGTAATTTTGATTTATCGATTTGAGGGGGGTGAAATGAAATCATCCCCTCTTTTAATTTACCGACACCTTGCGTGAAATCGTCAGTAAAATAATAACCATCTGGGGTTACATCCCCAGGATAATCACCCTCTCGAGCTAATAATGCAGTAAAGTAACGACTTAGTCCATATTCGTACATTCCACCTATAACCACTTTAATATCAATTGATTTCAATTCACGAATCAATGATTGTACTCTATCAAGTCCACCCACTCTAAATGGTTTAACAATCACTACTTTAACCGGGAATTGGTTAACAATTGAGATAATACTATTGATATCAGTAGCTTTTTCATCAATTGCAATTGCAGGGTATTGCGTATGATTAATGTTTAAAGTTGAAGACAACGATTTAAATGGTTCTTCTATATAAAGTATATTTTGGTCATTTATAGATTCTAGTTTTTGAAAATCAGAAACATCGAGTGACTCATTAGCATCTAATGCTAATTCAAAATCATAACGCAATATGTCATCTAAAAGTGTGATGTCATCATTCAGTTGACCTGTCCATTTCAACTTTATACGTGTGGGTTGAGTTTGTTTTAAATACTCAAGTTGTTGTGTACTTAAGCCACTTATCGTTGCACCATATGCTACTTTAAACTTCCGTAAATCATGATACATCTGATAAATCGCCATAACTACAGTACTTCTCGCTGTGGGATAATTGTCAAGTATATCTAAATATGGTTTCCAATCTTCATATACATGAAATGACTTATGTATGACGCTTTCCGCCCATTGAGAAAGTGTTTCTTTAACTGTATCAATCGTCTCTGCGGCATACCAATCTGATTCAAACGCATTACATTCACCGTAATAAGATTGATCATCATCACTTAAAAATTCAACAATAAGCGCTTTACGATGCGTCATTTTAACTTTAGGAGTTACAATTGGATTTTTAAATTCGTGATTGTAAAGATAAAAATTTACTGCTTTAATCTTCATATTATTGTCCTTTATTAATCATTTTGTTGCGTTGTAATTTACCTGTAGAAGTGTATGGTAAACTTTCAACCTGATGAAAGGCTTTGGGTACTTTATATTTTGCCAAATACGTTTTCAAATATTTAGTTAATTCTATTTCTGGAATTGTATCATCTGAAACATAATATAGTACTGGTATTTGACCCCATGTCGCATCCTCTTGCGCTACACATACAGCGTCATTAATATCTGAGTGTGTTTTAGCAATTGTTTCAATCTCATAAGGATAAATATTTTCCCCACCACTTATGATCAAATCTTTGCGACGATCATAAACCATCACAAATCCTTCCTCATCAATTTCTGCTATATCACCAGTCTTAAAGTATCCATCCTCAAAAGTATCGCTCAACCCTGTTGGATATAAATAACCGTTCATTACATTGTTCCCTTTTATGAGAAGTTCGCCATGACCTTCACTATTTGGATGTTTAATACGTACATTAACGTTTTCGCTTGGTTTGCCAACAGTATCATACCGTTGTGCAAGCATCTCGGGTGTAGCAGTTAGAAATTGAGAACACGTTTCTGTCATTCCAAATGAATTGTATATCGGCAACTGATCATTTAGCGCTTCATCAATTAATGTAGATGACAATTTGGCGCCTCCAAGTAGGATTTTTTCAAGTGAGAAAGGCTGATTTAATCCTGCATCCATAAGCCATTTAAGTGTTTGTGGCACTAAAGATACATGTGTAGGTCTTTCTTCTTTAATAATCGCTAACATCGTTTGCGTATTATATTTTTCCAGTATACGTACCGTAAAACCCTCGATTATAGAACGTAACAACACACTGAGCCCTGAAATATGATATATCGGTAAAACAGATAACCATTTAGTGGTTTCATCATATCCTAAACTTTTTTTACAACCAATCGCACTTGCATAATGATTTTTAAATGTTTGTGGTACTGCTTTTTGAGGCCCTGTCGTACCTGATGTAAACATGATTGATGCAATATGTTCATCATTAAATGTTTCGTCATTGGTATGACTTGGATATTGTTCTAATTCAGATAAATGTATCACATTGAAATGCGACAAATGAAAAGGTTGCGTCGTAAATATAGTTGTAATATTAATGGAATTCATTTGATTTATCATTTCAGTTTCTGTTAATCGTGTGTTTAACATTGCTATTTCAACATTAGCTAACCAACACGCGTTTATAAGCGTAATAGACTCAATATCATTCTTAATGTACAATCCTACTCTATTCAAATTCAAAGAAACTATATGTTCTGAAATTGAAAGTGCTTTATCATATAATTCTTTAAATGTTATAGAATGATTTCCATCTGTAACTGCTATCTTATCTCTATTTTTAATACTTTGCTCTTTTAACCAAAAATCCACTTTTCATTCCTCCATATACATACATTATAATTATAACGATATTTGAGTTAGTTAGCATTGGTTGTGTTTAAGAAGCAGCATATTTCAATGATATTAGCTTATTACAAATTGACATTTTGGAAAATTTCAATTATTAAATAATGAATTAGCTATATTTTTTAAATTAAAAAAGAGTTTAAAGTGATGATTACCACTTCAAACTCTGATAAGCTATGATATTCAATTATTGCCTAGCCTCATAGTAGGCTGGCTACTGGTTTCAATGTATTTCGTTTTATAAGCTCCACGCATTGTCGTTGACCTAAATATATTATAATATTTTTATATAATAAAATCAACATAAATTTTATCCACTAATTCTTCCATTTCACCTTCAATCGATAATTGAATAATGCGATCATGATTGTAACTTAAAGATATTCAATTTTTTAAATCTATCAGTATTTTTAATTTGATATAAAAGGGCTCTATAATAAATTGG
>NZ_VUKI01000037.1:0-89203 GCF_008385775.1 Staphylococcus sp. GDX7P312P
CAAAAAGAATTTCATTATGAAATTCTACAAGCTAAGCGAGCTGGGGAAACAACGATATAAATTTTGAAAATATTATTTCTGTCCCACTTTTTTTTACACCCAATTTTATTAGGTTGACCTAAAAATAAAGTTAGATTATTATAAAATATATTAGTTTAAGGAGTTTTTTCATGGGTGTAATAGACAACAAAGGACAACGTAGTTTAGATGAAATTAATAGCACAATCGAATTTAATGGCTCGCAACGTACTAGTCAGAAATTTTTAGCTTTTCTAGGACCAGGTTTACTTGTAGCTGTTGGTTATATGGATCCAGGAAATTGGATTACATCAATGCAAGGTGGCGCACAATTTGGTTATACTTTATTATTTGTAATTTTAATATCTAGCTTATCAGCAATGTTGTTACAAAGTATGACTGTTCGTTTAGGTATCGCTACTGATAAAGATTTAGCACAAATGACTCGTCATTATTTAAACAAACCAACTGCAATTATATTTTGGGTGATTGCTGAACTTGCAATCATTGCCACTGATATTGCTGAAGTAATCGGAAGCGCGATTGCTTTGGATTTACTTTTTAATATTCCTTTAATCATAGGTGCTTTAATAACAGTTTTTGACGTATTTTTATTACTTTTTATAATGAAATTTGGTTTTAGAAAGATTGAAGCAATCGTCGGTACTTTAATCTTTACTGTACTAATGATTTTTGTATTTGAAGTTTACATTTCATCTCCAAATTTAATTGAAATACTTAACGGATTTGTTCCACATTATCAAATTATTGCTAATCATAGTATCTTGTATATTGCATTAGGTATTATTGGCGCTACAATTATGCCTCATAATTTATATTTGCACTCATCAATCGTGCAATCACGTAAGTATAATCGCCATAGCTTTACTGAAAAAGCCCAAGCGATTAAATTCGCAACAATTGATTCTAACATTCAATTAAGTATCGCATTTATTGTAAATTGCTTACTACTTGTTCTAGGGGCTGCTTTGTTTTATGGCGTCAATTCAAATAGCTTAGGTGGTTTCTATGATTTATATCAAGCTTTAAGAACACAACCTGTATTAGGTGTTGTAATGGGAAGTATAATGAGTACACTATTCGCAATAGCATTATTAGCATCCGGTCAGAATTCAACAATCACTGGTACACTCGCAGGTCAAATAGTTATGGAAGGATTCTTAAAACTTTCTATACCAAATTGGATGAGACGCTTAGTCACAAGAAGTTTGGCTGTCATACCTGTTTTAATATGTCTTGTTATTTTCCGGGGCAATGAGTCTAAAATGGAACAATTGCTAGTATTTTCACAAGTGTTCTTAAGTATTGCACTACCTTTCTCATTAATACCTCTGCAATTAGCCACAAGTAATGAAAAATTAATGGGTCCGTTTAAAAATAAAAAGTGGGTTAATATATGTGCTTGGGGTTTAATCATCATATTGAGTTTCCTAAATATTTATCTAATAATAGAAACCTTTAAAGAATTATAAAAAAATCTAACGATTTAGCATTATAAATGCTAAGTCGTTAGATTTTAGTTTTATATTTTAATAAATATATGGATCATCTTTCTTACGTTCATTATATGATTTTTCAGTTTGCCATTCATCCATGTTTACTTTTGTTGATTTAGGTTTTTGTTTAGGTAGATTAGGATCCTTTTTAACAAATAACATGATTGCTACAACTATCCACAATATTCCTGCAATTAAACTCATATTAAATATACCTACTAATGCTGCGACAATTAAAAGACAACCTGCTAAAATAGGACGACCTTTAATGATTAACATACCAATAATGCCTAACAACGTTGAAAAGATTAATGTTCCCATAGAAAAAGCCATAGCAAAGTTGACCATTTCAGGTGTAACTTTAACATCTTGATTTCCAAATTGTTTTAGCATTTGTTGATATTGTTCAGTATTATTGTTATTACTAACCATTAAGTAAGATAGTGATGACATAATTAAATAAATAATACTTAAACCACAAGCAATCCATCCAAGAATTAACTCTACTTTTCTACTCACTTTCTTAGCCTCCATTATTAAAGTATTTAATTAAATCATACTAAAATTGTAATCTGTTTGCGACTAACTTCATGAATTAAATTGTGGATATTGACACAAAAACGGTTAAGCCATATATGACTCAACCGTTTTAAATGTATATTAGTTTTTATTATCTTCTTCTTGGTTGTTGACGTCTTTCTCTGATTCGATGTCATCTTTATTCAAGATTTGTTTACGTTCTTCATAGTTCATACGACGTTGACTAACAGCACTTGGTTGATTTTTACGACGCTCTTTCATACGTTGATTATAAGCTTTGCGCTTTTCTTTTTTCTTAGCTTTAATTTCAGCTTTTTCTCTCTTACGTTGTGCTTTTTCTTCTCTTTTATCAACTTTTGGCTCAGTATCTACTACATTTTCAGCAAAATCGTAAGACTCTTCATCACTAGTGTTATCAAATTGTGATTTTTTATTCGCCTTTTTGTTGTATTTAGCCTGTCTAGAGAGTACTCCCGTTGCTTCAGCATCATCAGCATCCGATGGATACTCTCCAGTAATTGCACGTTTTGGATATTGATTATATTTATCTTCCTCAGTATCAGTTGCTAAATCTTGCTCTCCATCATTACGAATCGTTGTTTCATCGTAGTTGTTATCTCGATAATTACTATCGATATCATTATTGTAATAAGGCTTTTTACGACGTGTACGACGTTCAGATTTTTTGGTTTTACGCGGTGATTCAACATAATCTTCATCATAATCATTATATTGATTATGATCGTCGTAATCATAGTCATCATTAATATTTCTATCAGATCCATAATAACGATCATCATATTCATCTCTAGGATAATATTGATTTTCATAGCCGTGTGATGGACCATACATAGGCACTGTTTCGACCTTGCTCTTCCTTACAAACATCATGATTGCAATAATAAAGAAGAAAATAGGAATGATTAATGTTACGAATAATAATACTAATGGCAATGTAATAGTTGAGGCAATTAAAAACAAGAATCCAGAAAGTATTCTCATATTCATAGATATAAGTGCTAAAAATGAAATAAGCAAACACACTATGAAATAAACAATAATTGCCCATACACCATTTTGTAACCAAATTACAAATTGTGTTGTATTTAAACTATTATTTGTTAAAATTTGCTGAATTAGTTCATTACTATTCATTGAGTTTTCAAGATTTTGAATTGATGTATCATTACTAAATGACACGAGTGCAATAAACATTGTAATAACCGTCAATATAAGTAAGAAAATCCAACTAAACCAACCTAAAAGTTTTTCAGTCAGACGACTCACAGGCCGTTTGATTTGCGTGTAACGTTCTCCTGACATGTATTACAACTCCTTATTTTACTTATCAAATAATTATATCTAATTCATTATAAAATAACTACTATTTATAGTCTATTTTAAAGACATTTTAAAGTTTAAGAAACTTTCGTTATATTCTCCTAAAGTTTTAGGACCTAAATCTTTATAGACTTCTAATCGTGATTGCTCTTTTTGAGTAGGATAGAAACGATGATCATCTCTAACTTCTTTAGGTAACAACTGACGAGCCGCTTTATTAGGTGTAGCATATCCGACCCATTCTGTATTTTGTTTATTATTTTTAGCATCAAGAAGGAAATTCATAAATTTATAAGCCCCTTCTTTATTCTGAGCGGTTTTAGGAATAACCATATTATCAAACCATAGGTTAGATCCTTCTTTTGGAATAACATAATTATATTTGTCACTATCTTGTACTAAAGGAGCTGCAACACCACTCCATACTACTGCAATATTCCCCTCATTTTGTTCAAGCATCATTGTGACTTCGTCTCCAACAACGCCACTAACCTGTGGTGTAAGGTGATTCAAATCTTTCTCTGCTTCTTTTAAATGACTTGGATTTGTATCATTTAAACTATATCCTAATTTGTTCAAAGCTAATCCCATAATTTCTCGTGCACCATCAACTAATAAAATATCGTTTTTATATTTAGGCTGATATAATGCTTGCCAACTACTAAAGTCTTCATTTGGGTAAACCTCTTTATTATATAAGATGCCTACAGTACCAAAGAAATAAGGTAGTGAATACTTATTATGTCTATCATATGACATGTTCATGTAATCAGAATCTAAATTTTTTATATTTGGAATTTTACTATGATCTAGTGGTTCCAATAAATTTTCACGCTTCAATTTCTGAACGGTATATTCACTAGGAAAAGCCACATCATAGTGGGTTCCACCATTTCTAATTTTAGCTTCCATGGCCTCATTAGAATCAAACGTTTCATATATAACTTGAATACCTGTTTCTTTCTCAAATTGTTTAATTAAAGTGGGGTCTATATATTCTCCCCAATTATACACGTATATCTTTTCACCAGTACTAGTATTATCCTGCGATTTAAACCAGTGACTTATACCTAAGCATATTAATCCAACGACAATTGCTCCTAATATTAACTGTAAAAATTGCTTCACTGATTTACACCTCGCTTAGTTAATTGTCGTCTCTTAACTGTATGTTGTATTGCATAATAACCAACAATCCCTAATACAATAGCTGCAAATAAAATAGTTGAAATTGCATTTATTTCCATACTAATACCTTTACGTGCCATAGCGTAAACTTCTACAGATAATACACTAAAGCCATTACCGGTTACAAAGAAACTTACTGTAAAATCATCTAAAGAGTATGTTAGCGCCATAAAGAATCCACCTATAATTGAAGGCATTAAATTAGGTATTAATACACGTCCAAGTATTTGTGATTCCGTAGCACCTAAATCACGTGCAGCATTTAAAATATTATTATTCATTTCATATAACTGTGGTAACACTACGATAACTACGATAGGAATGCAAAATGCAATATGCGACGCTAACACTGTTCCAAAACCTAGTCCTAAACCAGTTAAATGCCCTATTGCTGTAAACATAATTAAAAATGAGGCACCAATAACTACATCAGACGAAACCATTAGCACATTATTAAGCGTTAATAATGTTACTTTAAATTTTTTATTTCTTAAATAATATAATGAAATGGCACCAAATGTTCCTATTATGGTAGAAATTGCAGCTGCTAATAGCGCAACTGCTACCGTATTAAAAATTACAGACATCAGACGATCATTCTGAAATAGACTTTGGTAATGTTCCAAAGTAAAATGCTCAAAATGAATCATATTTCCCGCTGAATTAAATGAATAAAACATAAGGAAAAATATCGGAATATATAATATAGCTAATAAAATGCCAATATATAATTTTCCATACCACTTCATTTAATTCTCCTTCTTTCGTCCGTAGATTTCGATTTAGTAATGATTAAAATAAATGCCATAAATACAATCAAGAATATGGCGATTGTAGAACCCATACCGTAATTCTGAATAACTAGGAATTGTTCTTCAATCGATGTACCAATATTGATAACTTTATTACCTGCAATTAATCTTGTAATCATGAATAGCGATAATGCTGGAATAAATGTTACTTGAATGCCTGTCATGACACCTTCTTTAGTTAGAGGTACGATAACTTTTCTAAATGTAGTAAATGGACTAGCCCCTAAGTCACTAGAAGCTTGTAATAAATTATTTGGGATAGCTTTCATACTATTAAATATAGGTAAAATCATAAATGGTATATAAATATAGCTTGCTACTAATAAAAATGCACCCGGTGTAAATAATAGATTAGCCGAAGGTAAATGAATAAAATTTAGAAATCTATTTATTAAACCCTCATGGCTTAGTAAACCAATAAAAGCATATGTTTTAAGTAATAGATTTATCCACGTCGGAATAATTAAAATGAGCAACCACATATTTTGGTTTTTTGACGAACGAATAAAATAAGCAGCAGGGTAGCTAATTAATAGAGTGATTATAGTAATTAATGCTGCGTAAAAAATCGAATCCCACATCATTTTTAAATATTTCATCGATAATATTTGTTCATAGTTTGTCAAACTAAAATGACCATTTAAATCAGTGAATGAGAAATATACAAGTAAAATAACCGGCACTATTATGAATAACACCATCCATAATAAATATGGAATGATTAGCACTTTATTTATATTACGCATTGTCAAACTCCTCATAACTTTCAATACGTTTATCAAATTCCTCTTCTGTTTCACCTGGAACCATGATGTGTATTGCCTCAGGGTCAAAATAGAGTCCTACTTCGCTTCCAACTTCTGCTTTTTTAGTTGTCTGTATGACCCATTCATATCCTTTTCTATCAATGCAACAAATTTCATAATGAACGCCTCTAAATAGCATTGAATCAACAGTAGCTTTAAATAACCCTTTGTCTGCTTCTATTAATGAAATATCTTCAGGTCTAATGACGACTTCGACATTTTTGCCTGAGGGTATACCAGCATCTACACATTCAAAATCTTGACCATATATATTTACTACGAAATCCTCAACCATTTTACCCTCAACAATATTGGATTCACCTATAAAATCAGCTACAAAACGATTGACCGGTTCATCATAAATATCTGTAGGTGTACCAAATTGTTGAATTTTACCATCTTTCATAACAAATATGTAATCACTGAGCGCTAATGCTTCTTCTTGATCGTGAGTAACAAATATGAAGGTAATTCCTAAACGTTTTTGTAATTCACGCAATTCATACTGCATTTCAGTTCTTAATTTTAAATCCAAAGCAGATAGAGATTCATCTAATAATAAAATTTCTGGCTCATTAACTATTGCTCTTGCGATAGCAACGCGTTGCTTTTGACCGCCACTCATTTCATTAATATTTCGTTGTTCATACCCTGATAATTTTACTAGTTTTAATGCATCTATTACTTTTTTATCAATATCTTTTTTGGAATGCTTTTTCAACTTTAAACCAAAAGCAATATTGTCATAAACATTTAAATGCGGGAATAAAGCATAATCTTGGAAAACAGTGTTTACCTTTCTTTTATTTGCAGGTAAATCACCTATTGATTTATTTAAATATATAATATCTCCATCATCTGGTTGTTCGAACCCAGCTATAAGTTTTAATATTGTGGTTTTACCACAACCTGAAGGACCTAGTAATGTATAAAAATGTCCTGACTCAATCTCTAAATCCATTTTGTTTAATATCGTTACATCGTCAAAACCTTTTGTCACACCTTTAAAAGATAACAATGGCTCCATTACTATACTCCCCCTTTATAAATATGATGCTGTCGCAACAATTAAAATTTCAATTTCATCGGTTGTTTCATTATGTAATTGATGTATTTCATTAGCCCTAAAATATAAAACATCTTGTTCATTTGCCTGATATCGTGAATTTCCTAATGTAAGTGTTACACACCCTTTTAAGCAATAAATAAATGTATCTGACTCAGATGGATCAAAATGTTTATAAGACGCACCTGGTTTTAATGATAATATGAGCGGTTCCATTTCAAATTCATTAGATTTCATTACCAACCAATTAAGTACATAACCTCTATCATATTCGTCATAAATAGTTCGTTCATTTTTAGTGTATAGCACTTTTTCTTTTGACTTCTCTTTAAAAAAATCACTAGGAGAAGTACCTAACACTTCTAGAATATTTAAAAATGTTTCCATACTAGGAGAAGCATGTTGACTCTCAATTTGAGATATATACCCTTTTGATAAATCTGTTCGTTCTGCTAGCTCTTCTTGCGTTAAATTCTTTTGACGTCTTAAATTACGTAATTTATTTCCAATTTGCATCGCTAATCACCTTAAAAAAGCTATACTTTGTTTAGTAATATTAAACATTTTGTTTAATGCTTAATAAAAGTAACAAAATATAGCTTTAACTTCAATACTTTTTTGAAATTAATTAAAATTAATGATGTAGATATTATGATTTTTAATAATTAACGTTAAATCGTTATAAGTTATTTTGCACTGAATGTTGTTAATTCGGGATTATTCTTTACTTCTTGTACAACTTTATAACTATTATAATTACTTTTTTCTTCAAATTCTTTAAATAATTGCTTTTCTTCTGCTTTGCCGGGAACAATTTCTTTGAATCGTTTATAATGATTCATTAAGTCTTGACCGTTAACCGAGTTTTCATAATAATTTTCAATTTTATTAAAGAAAGCAATCACATCAACCATTTCTTCATTAGACCAATCTAAGTCTAGTGGATATTGGTATTCCATTTTATTCCTCCATTCATTGTATTAGCTATTAGTAATCTATTACCCTTTTTTGGTTAAATAATTATAAAAAAGGGGTGAAACTAAGTTCAAACATGAACTTGAGTTGCACCCCTCTTGGATGTCAAATAACCTCAATCAAATCTAATTAAAGTTATTCGATCTATATAGTTAGTCAGTTTGACTAAAAATTACATTGTGTGGATTGGCATTCCAATTGCTTTTTCAGCAGCTTCCATAGACATTTCACCTAATGTTGGGTGAGCATGTACTGTTAATGCGATATCTTCAGCATTCATACCAGCTTCGATAGCTAAACCTAATTCAGAAATGATATCTGAAGCGCCATTACCGGCAATTTGTGCACCGATAACAGTATCGTCTTCTTTAAGTGTGATAAGTTTAACGAAACCAGTTGTATCATCTAATGATAAAGCACGGCCGTTACCAGCATAAGGGAATTTAGAAGCTTTGTAGTCTAAACCTTCTTCTTTAGCTTGTGCTTCTGTGTAACCTACTTGAGCTAATTCTGGTTCAGTGAAACATACAGCTGGCATACCAATGTAGTCTACTTCTGATGCTTGACCAGAGATAGCTTCAGCAGCTACTTTAGCTTCATAACTTGCTTTATGAGCAAGTGGTAAACCAGGAACGATATCACCAATTGCATAAATATTGTCGATAGAAGTACGGCTTTGTTTATCTACTTCTAATAATCCACGATCTGCGAATTTAAGTCCTAACTCTTCTAAACCTAATTCGTCTGTGTTTGGACGACGACCAACAGTTACTAATACATAATCAGCTTCGATAGTTTTTTCTTCACCTTTAGCTTCATAAGTAACTTTAACGCCCTTTTCAGTTTCTTCAGCATTTTTAGCCATTGCTTCAGTAATGATTTCAACGCCTTTTTCTTTCATGCCTTTTTTAACTGGTTGAACCATTTGTTTTTCGAATCCGCCAAGAATTTCTTTAGCGCCTTCTAAAATTGTAACGTCTGAACCAAAGTTAGCAAATGCAGTACCAAGTTCTGAACCAATGTAACCGCCACCTACAACGACTAATTTACCTGGAACTTCTTGTAGGTTTAATGCACCTGTTGAATCGATAACACGTTTACCAAATTCAAAGTTAGGAATTTCAATTGGTCTAGAACCTGTTGCGATAATAGCGTGTTTGAAATTGTAAGTTTGTGCACTTTTTTCATCCATAACGCGTAAGCTGTTATTATCAACGAAATAAGCTTCACCTTTTACAATCTCAACTTTATTACCTTTTAATAAGCCTTCAACACCACCAGTTAATTTGTTTACAACTGATTTTTTGAATTCTTGAACTTTGTCGAATTTAAGTGATACGCTTTCAGCGATAACACCTAAGTTTTCAGAGTGTTGAGCTTCTACAAAGCGGTGTGAAGCGTGTAATAATGCTTTTGAAGGAATACAACCAACGTTTAAGCATACGCCACCTAAGTTACCTTTCTCAACGATAGTAACTTTTTGTCCTAATTGTGCTGCGCGAATTGCTGCAACATATCCACCAGGACCTGCTCCGATTACAATAGTATCTGTTTCAATTGGGAAATCTCCAACTACCATGTTTTACCCCTCCATTAATAATAATTCTGGATTATTTAATAAGCGTTTGATGTGATTCATAGCGTTTTGTCCAGTTGCACCATCAATTTGTCTGTGGTCAAAGCTTAATGATAAAGCTAATACTGGAGCTGCTACGATTTCACCATCTTTAACGATAGGTTTTTGAGCAATACGGCCAATACCTAAGATAGCTACTTCTGGGTGGTTGATAACTGGAGTGAACCATTGTCCACCAGCTGAACCGATATTACTGATTGTGCATGTTGCACCTTTCATTTCATCAGATGTTAATTTACCATCACGAGCTTTAACTGCTAATTCGTTGATTTCATCTGAAATTTGGAAGATTGATTTACGGTCTGCATTTTTAACTACAGGAACTAATAAGCCTCTGTCAGTATCAGCAGCAATACCAATATTCCAGTAATGTTTGTGTACAATTTCGCCAGCTTCTTCATTGAATGAAGTGTTAAGTGCTGGGTATTTTTTAAGTGCAGAAACTAATGCTTTAACAACATAAGGTAAGAAAGTTAATTTAGTACCTTGTTCAGCTGCAACTTCTTTGAATTTTTTACGGTGATCCCATAAATCTTGAACATCAATTTCATCCATTAATGTTACGTGAGGAGCAGTGTGTTTTGAGTTAACCATTGCTTTCGCAATTGCTCTACGCATTGCTGGGATTTTTTCAGTAGTTTCAGGGAAGTCTCCTTCAGGTACTGATTGAGTTTGAACTGCAGAAGTATCTTCTGATGTTGAAGCAGCTGCACTTTCATTTGATGTTGTTGCTGCTTGAGCACCGCCACCATTTAAGTGGTTATCGATATCTTCTTTAGTAATACGACCATTTTTACCTGAACCAGCTACTGCTTTGATGTTAACGCCTTTTTCACGTGCATATTTACGAACAGATGGCATAGCTTTGATTTGTCTATTTTCATCTACTTCTTCATCTTGTGAAGCTGATGCTGCTGGTGCTTCTTCAGTTTTAGCTTCTTCTTGAGCTGGTGCTTCTTCAGATGAAGCATCGTCATCGTGACCACCTTTAAATTGCATATCTTCTGCATCAGGTGCATCGATTTTGACAACAACATCACCTACAACTGCTACAGTACCTTCGTCAACTACAACTTCTTCAACAGTACCGCTAACAGGAGATGGGATTTCAACTACAGATTTGTCATTTTGAACCTCTGCTAATACATCATCTTCTTCAATTGTATCTCCGGCTTTAACAAACCATTTTACAATTTCACCTTCGTGGATACCTTCACCAATGTCGGGTAATCTAAATTCAAATGCCACGTTCTTGTCCTCCTAGATTTCTTATTCATCATTTAATAAATTTATAACATAGAGCAAGGACAGAATAATTTGAAAGCCTAAACTCAAACTATTTTGCCCTAAATCTCTAGTTTACACTTACTTATTCACACATAGAGTAAAAAGTAAACATTTTACTTACTTCCTATAAGTCTGCTTGCTAGCTAATTGATAAGCTAAAATATTAGAATTCTAAAGTTGCTTTAGCTTTTTCAATGATATCGTTTTTGTTTGGTAACCAAACATTTTCAGCTTGTGTAAATGGATATACTGTATCAGCAGCAGCCACACCAGCGATTGGTGCTTCTAATGAAAGAATAGCACGTTCAGCTAATTCAGCAGCTACAGTAGCACCAACACCAGCTTGACGTTGAGCTTCTTGAACTACTACAGCACGGCCAGTTTTTTCAACTGATGCAACTAAAGTATCGATGTCGATAGGTTGTACAGTACGTAAGTCAATAACTTCAACTGAGTAACCTTCTTTTTCTAATTCTTCAGCAGCTTTTTCAGATTCTTGAACCATTGCACCGTAAGCGATTAATGTGATGTCGTTACCTTCTTTTTTCACATTAGCTTTACCGATGTCAATTGTATATTCTTCTTCAGGAACTTCTTCACGGAATGAACGATATAATTTCATATGTTCCAAATATACAACTGGGTCATTAGATCTGATTGATGAAAGTAATAAACCTTTAGCATCATATGGACCTGAAGGAATAACTACTTTAATACCAGGTGATTGAGCTAAAATACCTTCTAAGTTATCAGCGTGAAGTTCAGGAGTATGAACACCACCACCGAATGGTGCACGGATTGTAACAGGTGCTACTTTTGAACCACCTGAACGGAAACGTGTACGAGCAATTTGACCTGCAACTTCGTCAAATACTTCAAATACGAAACCAAGAAATTGGATTTCCATTACAGGACGGAAACCTTCAACAGTTAAACCAAGAGCTAAACCACCGATACCTGATTCAGCTAATGGTGTATCGAATACACGGTCTTCACCGAATTCTTTTTGTAAACCTTCAGTTACACGGAATACACCGCCGTTAACACCAACGTCTTCACCGAAAACTAATACGTTTTCGTCATTTTGCAATTCAGTTTTAAGCGCATTATTAATCGCTTGAACCATTGTCATTTGTGCCATGGCTTATTTCGACTCCTTCTCTTTGTAAATTTCATATTGTTCAGCTAAGTTTTGAGGCATATCTTCGTACATGATATCCATTAAGTCAATAACTGTTTGTTTTGGAGTATTATCAGCCTCTTTGATAGCTTTCTTGATGTCGTCTTTAGCACGTTCAATAACTTCATTTTCTTTTTCTTCGTTCCATAATCCTTTGTTTTCAAGGAATTTTCTGAAACGAACTAATGGGTCTTTTTTCTCCCAATCTGCATCTTCATCTGAAGTTCTATAACGAGTTGGGTCATCTCCAGCCATTGTATGTGGACCATAACGGTAAGTCATAGTTTCAATTAATGTTGGACCTTCACCATTAATAGCACGATCACGAGCTTCTTTAGTAGCTTGATATACAGCTAATGCATCCATACCATCAACTTGGATACCTGGAATACCTACTGCAATAGCTTTTTGAGCTAATGAAGTTGCTGCTGTTTGTTTACTACGTGGTGTAGAAATAGCATAGTTATTGTTTTGGATAACAAAAATTGCTGGCGCTTTATAAGCAGAAGCAAAGTTGATACCTTCATAGAAGTCACCTTGTGAAGAACCGCCGTCACCAGTGTATGTGATAGCAACTGCTTTTTTACCACGTTTTTTAATACCGAATGCTACACCAGCAGTTTGAATGTATTGAGCACCGATAATGATTTGTGGACTGAATGCATTAACACCTTCAGGGAATTGATTTCCTTTGAAGTGTCCTCTTGAGAATAAGAAAGCTTCAGTTAATGGTAAACCATGCCAAATGATTTGTGGCACATCACGGTAACCAGGTAAGATGAAGTCCTCTTTTTCTAAAGCATATTGTGAAGCTAATTGAGAAGCTTCTTGTCCAGCTGTAGGCGCATAGAAACCTAAACGTCCTTGTCTGTTTAATGAAATAGAACGTTGGTCAAGAATACGTGTCCATACCATTCTTTCCATTAATTCTACTAGTTGTTCATCAGTTAAATCAGGTACTAAGTCTTCATTTACGACATTACCATCTACATCCAAAATTTGAACCATTTCAAATTTCGACTGAGTATCATTTAATACTTTTACTGCATCGAATTGGGCTTGTAACTTAGGAGCCATTCAATTCACCATACCTTTCCCATATAATAGAAATTCATTTTATCCTCTCATAGTGTACCACAATTTATTTATACTGTTAAATATTTTAGTAAAGTTCTGTATTACTAAAAAAGATACAGTTTTTTACAACTGTATCATTCCAATCAACTAATCTGTACTAATGCTTATATTGCTACAGATTATCAACATCTTGTTTTTCTTTATTAACTGTGTTCATAGCTTTTGAATAATCTTTAAATTTATTTTGGAAATTCTTCTGAGCTTTATTCAATGCATCATTTTTTTCATCAACTTGCGATTGAGTTACACCATCTTGTTTAATAAGTTCGAACAAGTCTTTTTCTTTTTCCAAGACATTTTTATACGCACTTGCATATTCATCATGAACTTTATATTTATTTTTTACAGCATCGTCTAATTGTTTAACTTCTTTTTTCTTATCATCACTTTTAATTTCATCAATATGTGACTCGCCTTTTTTAAACTGTTTTTCAGAATCATTTAAAGTTGATACTTCTTTATCGAATGTTTCTTGTCTCTGTTTGATATTTTCAAGAATATCATCAGCAGCTTTCTTACGAGTATCCTCGTTATCACTATTAGCTTTTTTATATAAACCTTGCTTCTTTTCCTCAAGTGAGTTTAATTTTTTGCTAATGCTATTGATTGATTGCTCTTTATCAAAAGCTTTTTGAATATTTTCATTATACGCTTTAACTTCTTTTTTATCTGTTGTACAGCCTGCTAATAAAATAGTTGATGCTGCTACTACCGCAACTGTTTTACGTAATTTCATTGAGTGTAAACCTCCTAGTAGTCATTCGACTGTAATAATATAGAATTATACTTTATAAATCAAATGAAATAAGATAATGTACTTATTATTCATTTTTCTGTTATATTTTATTGTAAGGAAGGTGTATGACATGTTAACAATGAAAGATATTATAAGAGATGGTCATCCTACGTTACGTGCTAAAGCTGAAGACGTAAGTTTGCCTCTTTCTGATGAAGATAAAAGTACATTAAAAGAAATGCGTCAATTTTTAATTAATAGTCAAGATGATGACATTGCAAAAAAATATGGTTTACGTTCTGGTGTAGGTCTAGCCGCCCCACAGATTAATGTTTCAAAACGAATGATTGCTGTCTATTTACCTGATGATGGAAATGGAAAAGCTTATGACTATATGCTAGTTAATCCTAAAATTATGAGTCACAGTGTTCAACGTGCTTATTTACCTACTGGAGAAGGTTGCTTAAGTGTGGATGAAAATATCCCTGGTTTAGTTCATAGACATTTCAGAGTAACAATTAAAGCGTTAGACATTGATGGTAACGAAGTTAAATTGAGATTAAAAGGTTACCCAGCAATTATATTCCAACATGAGATTGATCATTTAAATGGTGTTATGTTCTATGACTATATTGATCAAGATAATCCATTAACTCCACTACCTGATTCTGTTGAAGTATAACTTTTAACAATTTTATTTGCTCAAACTATTTTCAATGATGGAACTAGTTTGAGTTTTTTATTTGTATTATGGCTGTTAAATTGAATTTATTACTTTTAATAATTTTTAAAAAATATATAACGTTGATGAAGTAATGAAGAGATATAAACTGCTTTATTTATTTATATACATAAGGTAAAATGAGTAGTAACTGAAATCTTAGTTTAACGCTAATTTTCAAATAATGAACGACATTAACAATTACCTTAGTGAAAGCTTGAGAGTCAAATTTACAAGATATTTATATGAATGTATATCACTAGGTCGACAATCATCAAGTGACTTTAAAATCATTATTTATACAGATAAATTTATCTTCTTATTTATGATTTATGAAGCAATTCCTATTGTCGTAATCAACAAGATTTGATGTATCAAGTTAATATATTAGGGTTCAGATTAATATAATCAATTTAGATGTTTAAATTTAGGAGGAACTATCCAATATGGCAGTATTTAAAGTATTTTTCCAACATAATAAAGACGAAGTAATCGTTCGTGAAAACACAAATACGATTTATGTTGAAGGTGAAACAGAAGAACAAGTAAGACGTTATTTAAAAGACCGCAATTACAATATCGAATTCATTACTAAATTAGAGGGCGCACATTTAGAATATGAAAAAGAACATTCTGATCATTTTAACGTGGAGAATGCTCAATAATGAAGCAATTACATGCTAACGAAGTAGGTGTATATGCTTTAGGTGGCTTGGGTGAAGTCGGTAAAAACACTTATGCTATCGAATATAAAAATGAAATTGTTATCATTGATGCCGGAATAAAATTCCCTGATGATAATTTATTAGGGATTGATTATGTAATTCCTGATTACACTTACCTCGAACAAAATCAAGACAAAATTGTCGGTCTATTCATTACACATGGACATGAAGACCATATAGGTGGTGTGCCCTACCTATTAAAGCAAATTAATGTACCTATCTATGGCGGTCCATTAGCATTAGGATTAATTCGCAACAAGTTAGACGAACACAACTTATTACGTAATGCTTCATTAAATGAGATTACAGAAGATAGTGTTATTAAGTCTAAACACTTTGAAATATCATTTTACTTAACTACACATAGTATTCCTGAAGCTTATGGTGTAATAATTGATACACCTGAAGGTAAGATTGTTCATACAGGTGACTTTAAATTTGATTTCACTCCTGTAGGCGAACCTGCGAATATTGCTAAAATGGCAGAATTGGGTAAAGAAGGCGTATTATGTCTATTATCTGACTCAACAAATGCATTAGTACCTGATTTCACATTAAGTGAACGTGAAGTAGGTCAAAATGTAGATAAAATCTTCCGTAACTGTAAAGGACGTATTATATTTGCTACATTTGCTTCTAACATTTACCGTGTACAACAAGCGGTTGAGGCTGCTATTAAATACAATCGTAAAATAGTAACATTTGGTCGTTCCATGGAAAATAATATTAAAATCGGTATGGAATTAGGCTATATTAAAGCACCGCCAGAAACTTTTGTTGAACCAAATAAGATTAACAACATTCCAAAACATGAATTACTAATTTTATGTACAGGATCTCAAGGTGAACCGATGGCGGCTTTATCACGAATTGCAAATGGAACTCATAAGCAAATTAAAATTATACCTGATGATACTGTTGTATTTAGTTCATCACCTATTCCAGGTAACACTAAGAGCATCAATCGCACGATTAATGCATTATATAAAGCTGGTGCTGATGTTATCCATAGTAAAATTTCAAATATCCATACATCAGGTCACGGTTCTCAAGGCGATCAACAACTTATGCTTCGCTTGATTCAACCGAAATTTTTCTTACCAATACACGGTGAATATCGTATGCTTAAAGCGCATGGACAAACGGGTGTCGACTGTGGTGTTAAAGAAGAGAACGTCTTTATCTTTGATATCGGTGATGTACTCGCATTAACACATGACTCTGCTCGTAAAGCCGGTCGCATACCTTCTGGTAATGTGTTAGTAGATGGTAGTGGAATTGGTGATATAGGTAACGTTGTTATTCGTGATCGTAAATTATTATCTGAAGAAGGATTAGTCATTGTAGTGGTTAGTATTGATTTCAACACTAATAAATTACTTTCAGGTCCAGATATCATTTCTCGTGGTTTTGTGTACATGCGTGAATCAGGTCAATTAATTTATGACGCTCAACGCAAAATTAAAACCGACGTGATTTCTAAATTAAATGCTAATCCAAATATTCAATGGCATCAAATTAAATCTTCAATCATTGAGACATTACAACCTTATCTATACGATAAAACTGCTCGTCGCCCAATGATTTTACCTGTAATTATGAAAGTAAACGAAGATTAAATATAATGATGCACTTCACATAGAGAAATCCGTAAATGAATCATAATATTCATCTACGGATTTTTTTTGGAATTTCATCTATGAATCTTTCTCTTGATTAAAATTTGCTGGCAACGTTTTAACAAATGTAAATAATACAATTGTTTGAATCACGACCATTATCACTAATCCAATTCGAATATATAAGTTTGAAATCATAAAAATAGAAAAACCAACTACTATATATAAACTTATAAGTATTCTTATTTTTTCTTTCATAGTATACCCTTTGTACTTTTTTAAATTTTCAACATAATTTTTATAAATTTGAGTGCTTTCAAGCCATATTTTGAATTTCCGGGAACTATTAGTAAAACAAATCGCTGCTAAAATTAGAAAAGGTGTCGTAGGTAGTAATGGTAATACTGCCCCTATGAACGCGATTACAGTAAATACTATTCCTAATACTATTAATACATATCTCATTTAGTAGAATCATCACTCCATCATCTTATTCTTAAAATATGTTGCTGATTTTTAAATTCTTCTAACTGTTTATAAAAACATCACAAATATCAATGTTACTAAATATGAAATCAATAGCCTTTTTATTTAGTAGTCATTTAATAGTTGTGATGCAACATTTATCTTACAATTTTCTTTTCAAAACGATTTAAATCATTATCGTGTCCGATCATAATCAATATATCTCCAAATTCTATATTCATAGACGGGTCTGGCGATACAACAATTTCCTTGCCTCGTTTAATTGCTATTATATTAATTCCAAATTGCGCACGAATATCCAAATCAATAATCGATTGGCCTGTCATTTTTTCGCTTGCTTTTAATTCAACTAGTGAATGCTCATCTGCCAATTCAAGGTAATCTAAAACACTAGCACTTGCGACATTATGAGCGATTCGTCGTCCCATATCTCTTTCAGGATGGACAACTGTATCCGCACCAATTTTATTTAAAATTTTAGCATGATAATCATTTTGAGCTTTAGCTGTAACTTTCTTAACACCTAACTCTTTGAGAATTAGCGTAGTTAATGTACTAGATTGAATATTTTCACCAATCGCAACTATAACATGATCAAAGTTACGTATACCTAAACTTTTCATCACTGCTTCATCTGTAGTATCAGCTACTACAGCATGCGTTGCAATATCACTATATTCATTGACACGTGCCTCATCCCTATCAATTGCCATAACATCCATATCTAATGCATTTAATTCTCTTACAATACTTCCACCAAATCGGCCTAACCCAATAACAACATATTCTTTCTCCATTTAATGGCTACCCCTATCTATAAAAAAATAAGGAAAAAGCTGAAACAATCGACATCATGTAGATTACTACTAACCAAGTTAATGTACATAGATGTTAATCATTTCAGCCCCCTTTTATTATTATAATTATTTTTTACCTTCAACATATTCTTTATCGAATACAAATAATCTTAATAATAATATTAACGATGGAACTAATAAAAGTAAACCTAAAATAAATACAATCACTAGTGCTAAGCCCATTGAAGCATTAACACCTGAATCACTCACTTTGATGTATGGATATAACAAGTAAGGTAGTTTGCTTATTCCGTATCCATAAAAAGCGAATGCCATTTGTAATATAACCATGATAAATGCTAGACCATGATATTTCTTGATGAAGTTTAAAATTCCGGCTACTACAAAACAAATAAAGCTTAATGCAAACATCCACCAATAATTTTGAACTGCATTATTAAAATGATCGGCATTTTGAATTCTTAGAGATAAGAAAACAAATAGAGAAATAATAATCATTGGAGGTCCCCAGAAAATAAACCATTGTCGCATATATTTATAAGCTACTTCGTCTTTAGCTTTCGCAGCATAATATGTTAAAAATCCAGAAGAAATATATAATACACTTATGATTGCTAGAAAGACGACTGACCATGCAAATGGACTTAGTAATAATTGAAACCAATCTAAATCAAAATGTGAACCACGTTCAGTAATATAGCCACCTTCAGATATAGTTAATACCGTTGTCAATGATGCTGGTATTAACAAACCTGTAAGTCCATACATGATAATCCATGGTAATTTAGTATCCTGACCATAATGTTCAAACGCGTAAAAGCTTCCTCTAATAGAAATTAAAATCAACGCAATTGAACCAGGAACTAATAGCACAGTACCAAAGTATAACGCTGAATTAGGGAAAAATCCTACGAATCCGACAAAGAAGAAAACAAAGAAAACATTAGTAACTTCCCAAACAGGATTTAAGTAACGCTCTACTAAGTGATTTATCTTTTTCTCTTCCCCAGTTAATTTTGTGTGTAAGGTAAAGAAACCTGCACCAAAGTCAATTGAAGCAACAATGATATATAAGAATAAGAAAGTCCAAAGTACGGTAATACCTATAGTTGTGTAATCCATTAAGCATGACCTCCTTTTTCAATGACTTTATCTACATCATCTTGAGCAGGCTTGTCTTTGAACATGCGAATTAAAACATATGCAGATGTAAAAAGTAATACTAGATAAAGTAGTCCAAATAGAATAGTTACAAGTGTTATTCCTCCTGCCTGAGTAGCAGCTTCACTTACTCGCATATAACCTCTAACAATCCATGGCTGACGACCTACCTCAGTTAAAAACCATCCAAATTCGATTGCTAACATAGCAGCTGGCCCTGTTAGAAGAACTGCATATAGCATACCTTTATGCGTAACGTATTTACGCAGTTTTTTAATCATTAAAGTTAAAATAAAGGCTCCTGAAATAACAAAACATAACACACCCATCGTTACCATTAAGTCAAAGAAATAATGAACGATTAATGGAGGTAATTCATTTTTAGGGAAGTCATTAAGACCCTCTACTTTAGTATTTACATTGTTATCCGCCAAGAAACTAAGCATACCTGGAATCTTGATTGCACCTTCAACTTCTTGAGTCTTTTCATTTAAAACTCCGAAAAATACTAAATCAGCCTTAGATTGTGTATCAAAATGCCATTCGTAAGCTGCAAGTTTTTCTGGTTGAACTTGATGTAAGAATTTAGCAGATAAGTCTCCAGCTAACATTGACAATAATGTTGATATGAAACCAACAATCATAGTCATCTTTAAGGCCTTTTTATGATATTCTGCATCTTTGTTGTATTTATTTTTCAATAATTTAAAAGCCGCAATAGATGCAAGAATAAACGCCATTGTCATACCTGCTGTAGCTACTACATGAAACGCCCTAACTAGGAATGATGAATTGAACATTGCTTCAAGCGGTTGTACATTAACCATTTTGCCATCTTTCATTTCAAAACCTGCGGGTGTATTCATAAATGAGTTTACAGAAGTAATAAAGAACGCGGAGAATGAACCACCAATGATGACTGGTATACTAATAATGAAGTGTGTCCATTTATTTTTAAAGCGATCCCATGTGTATAAATAAATACTAAGGAAAATAGCTTCAAAGAAAAATGCAAAAGTCTCCATAAATAAAGGTAAAGCAATCACGTGCCCACCCATTTTCATAAATGTTGGCCAAATTAATGATAATTGTAAACCGATAATCGTACCAGTTACAACACCAACAGCCACAGTAATGGTATAACCTTTCGACCAACGCTTAGCTAGTGCTATATATTTAGGATCCTTGTTTTTAATTCCTAAAAATTCTGCGATTGCGAACATTAAAGGCATACCAACACCGACAGTCGCAAAGATGATATGTACTGCTAGAGTCATACCTGTTAGGAAACGACTAATTTCAACGGAATCCATAATTTTATCACCTTTTCTATATCTAATTTTTAAAAAGCAATTAATTTAAATTATATTATGTTCTAAATTCTAACTAAATCCTTTTGCTTAAATTTAAGAAAGATTTTTAATATGTAATTCACATAATTTTCACAGTTTGCAATTGAATCAAAAATTTTATATAGTAATTTTCATGATAATAACCAAATTGGGAGTGAACTAAATTGACGGAATTAGTTATTTATACTCAAAATGATTGCCCGCCTTGTACATTTGTAAAAAATTATCTTACAGAACACAAGGTGGATTACATTGAAAAAAATATCTCGAATAATAAGTATCGTTCAGAGATGATTGATTACGATGCATTTGCCACACCTTTTATACTCTTAGATGGTGAACCAATGTATCAAGTTGATTTGGATAAAATCAACACTAAGTGTCACATTAAATCATAAAGTCATCACACTAATAACCTAACGCTAAAAAGGAACTATTTAGTTGTTAGGTTTTTTATTTTGTAATACAAAAACACCTCAACTAAAGTTAAGGTGTTTCAAATACATCATTATTTAGAAATGTTATTAACTAAATCTTTTACTTCTTCTTGAGTAGCACAATTAATTGCACGATTTGCTAATTCAGACATTTCATTTTTACTTAAACCATTAATTTGTCTTCTAGCTTTTAAGATAGATGTCGCACTCATTGAGAATTCATCTAATCCTAAACCTAATAGTAATGGAATAGCTGTTTCGTCTCCAGCCATTTCACCACACATACCAGTCCATTTACCTTCTTTATGAGAAGCTTCAATGACTTGTTTAACCAAGCGTAAAATTGCTGGGTTATAAGGTTGGTATAAGTATGAAACGCGTTCTGACATACGGTCAGCTGCCATAGTATATTGAATTAAATCATTAGTACCAATACTGAAGAAATCCACTTCTTTAGCAAAGATATCAGCTAAAGCAGCTGTAGATGGAATCTCAACCATGATACCTAACTCAATTTCATCAGAAACGTCATGACCATCATTTTTAAGGTTTTCTTTTTCTTCTAAAAGAATGGCTTTAGCATCACGGAATTCATTGATTGTAGCTACCATTGGGAACATAATGTTTAATTTACCGTAAGCTGACGCGCGTAATAATGCACGTAATTGTGTTCTAAAAATATCTTGTTGATCTAAGCATAGACGAATTGCTCTGTAACCTAAGAATGGGTTCATCTCTTTAGGTAGATTTAAATAAGGTAACTCTTTATCGCCACCAATATCTAATGTACGAACTACAACTCGTTTGTCTTTCATTGTTTCTAGCACTTTTTTATAGGCTTCAAATTGCTCATCTTCAGTTGGCATTTGATCTCTACCCATATATAAGAATTCAGTTCTATATAAACCGATTCCTTCAGCACCATTTTCCATTACACCGTATAAATCATCAGGTGTACCGATATTAGCAGCTAATTCAGCATGTTCACCGTCGATTGTTACCGTTTCAGCATCACGTAATTTTTGTAATTCTTTTTTATCTTCAAAGAAACGTTCACGTTTGTTTTGATAAGCAATTAACTCATCTTCTGTAGGGTCAACAATAACGTCACCTGTGATTCCGTCAACGATAACCATATCGCCTTGTTTAACTTCTTTAGTAACTGATTTTGTACCAACAACTGCAGCAATTTCTAATGATCGACTCATAATTGCTGAATGGCTCGTACGACCACCAATATTTGTTACGAAACCTTGAACAAATTCTTTATTTAATTGTGCAGTATCTGAAGGCGTTAAGTCGTTACCAACGATAACAACACTTTCATCAATCATACTTGGGTTTGGTAATTCAACACCTAAAAGATGTGCTAGCACACGTTTAGATACGTCTCTAATATCTGCTGCACGCTCTCTCATGTATTCATTATCCATAGATTCGAAGATTGTAATAAATTGTGAAGTTACTTCATCAAGCGCTTCTGGGGCACTCACTTTTTCGTTCGCAATTTTGTCTTCGATTGGTTGAATCAACTCTGGATCATCAAGTACTAATAAATGCGCATCAAAGATTGCGGCTTTATCAGGACCTAATTGTTTTTCAGCATTATTTCTGATTTTAGTTAATTCAATTTTAGAAGCTTCTAACGCATTTCTGAATTTTTGTATTTCAGCATCAGTATCAGTGACTTTTTCATTAGTGAATGATAAATCAGGTTCTACTAATAAATAAGCTTTAGCAATTGCGACACCGTCTGATGCCGCAATACCATTAATTAATTTTGACATAATTATTCAGTTAAACCTTCTTTAGATAAGACATCACTGATAGCTTGAATTGCGTCTGCTTCATCGCTTCCATCAGCATAGATAGTGATTTCAGCATCTTTACCTACACCTAAACTCATTACACCCATGATTGATTTTAAGTTAACTTTCTTACCGTTATATTCTAATTGAATATCTGAATCAAATTTTGATGCAGTTTGAACTAACATAGTTGCAGGACGTGCATGAATACCAGTTTCATCGATAATTACATAAGATTTTTGTTCCATAATCTATTTCTCCTTCGCAAAGTTAGAATATTCAAATTTGTCATAATCTAACATAATTTTATACCATAACACTACCAAAATATAATACTAAATTCAATTCTAATAGGATTGAAAAACTATTATAATCGGTTTTTATAGAAATAAACAAGTGTTTCAAATTGTATAAATTAGATTCTAATCTTCAATATTTTTTACTTACTTATAATATGCACAAAACACTAATTAAAATCCCTATAACAACTTCGGTTTAAATGATATTTTAAGACAAATTTGTATGATAATTATTTTAGCTTTATCACTAAGCTCACTTCAATTATACTACAACATTTTCAATTTAAATAATATCATGAAGCACTTTTTCACATTTTTCGATATGTTCACGTCCAAGTTTATTCATGAAATAATAGCTTATTGATGCTGAGACAGCTTGTCCCACAACTGGGAACCATTTAGTTTGTTTTGCTGCCGCACGTTTTGCCATATCTCTAATAATCACTTTAAGTACTGCACTAGACACTTTTTTACCAATAAATGAACTACCTTGTATAGCAGCTGCTGCAAGAATTCGTTCTTTCACATCATCGCCAAGTGTATTAACTTGTTTGTGATCTAAACCATAAATTTTATTAATATCTTCAATAATATCTCTCATTAATTTAATATCTACACCGAAATCTAATCCTGGAATTGGTACAACACTCATACCTGAAGATAAAAGTGACTTCTTCTTCACAATTGTTTCTGCTTTAGCTCTACGCTCAGCTATTTCTTCTTTCGTTGTTGGTAAAATACTTTTTTCTTTAATTTCTTCAATGTTTAAAACTTTATTGCCAACTTTATTTGTAACTCCACTTGAAAATCTATTCATAATGCCCATTAATAGACACACCTTTCATAATTCATTCATTAAACATTTATACCCACTTTTTATTATTTAATGCTTGATATTAATGAATATAGCTTTTAAATATTTTGAGGGTTTATAGTGCGGATGTGTTTTAAAGTCCTTAGGTAAGCCCATTACTTCCTCAATATCGTATGTTACACCCGCTTCGTTAAGTGTTGTTTTAATAACATTCTTAAATGCTTTTAGTGAGAAAGCACTTGAATTTGTACATAATAATAACGAGCCATTTGGAGCAAGTATACTTAATGCACCATTAATTAAATCATCATAATTCTTTTGTACTGAGAATGTTTTCTTCTTATTTCTTGCAAAACTTGGTGGGTCAATAACTATTGTGTCGTAAACTTTGCCATGTCGTGCAGCATAATTGTAAAAATCAAATGTATCCATGACATATATATATTGACTTTTAGGGTCAATACCATTTAAACCAAAGTTTTCTTCAGTTAAACTACGTGAACGGTTGGCTAAATCCACACTTGTCGTTGATTTAGAATTTTGAGCAGCTACTACTGAAAATGCACCTGTATAACTAAATAAATTTAGTATATCTTTCTCTTTTGCAAAATGATCACGTAATTTCTTGCGTACTTCTTTTTGATCTAAGAATATACCTGTCATCAAACCATCATTTAAGTCTATATTGTAAAATGTAAAATTCTCCTCTATAACTATTGGAAAATCAGGTGTTTCACCGAGTACATGTCCACCGGTGTATTCAGAGTCTTTAAAACGCATTTTTTCATAAATTGACTTAAATGGAAATACTTGTTGAATGGCTTCAATGACATTATAGCGAAACTTATAAATCCCCTTTGAATACCATTGAATCAATAAATGACCATCGTAATTATCGATTGTTAAACCTCCAACACCATCGCCTTCAGCGTTAAATAGTCTAAACGCATTAGTACCTTCAATGTGATAGTAATAATCACGCTCTTGTAATGCAATTTGAAATTGCTTTTCGAAAAAAGAAGTATTAATGACTTCGTTTTGATCATAACTCAATACCCAGCCTAAACCTTTATGTTGACGTCCTACATATGCAGTCGCAATGTACTGCTCTTGACCGTTCGTAAGATAAAATAAATCGCCTTCTTTTAAATGATCATTGTTATAAATATCATCTTCATCCACAAGTGGATATTGATTTAAATACTTTGATTCCTTACCTCTATTTAAAGTTGCTATTTTCATTTGTAAACGCTCCTAATTTGAATGCTTTTGTAGTTTAAAGTTTATAAAAATTTCTAAATATTATTCGTTATCATTTTAACAAATATGAATTTGTCATTACACAAAATAACATAAACAAAAAAGGTGGATCGCGAAGTCTATTTTGTCACCATAGATTTCACGCTTCCACCTAAGTAAAATTTGAAATAATTAAGGTCTTTCTCTCAATTGTAACGTAAATGCGATAATAACCGCCATCAACATTAAGATTAGTGTTGGAGTAATAAAAATTGATAATAATAATCCATGAATCATAATGTTTACGAATTCAGTTAACAATTTAAAGAATAGAATACTAATCATAAATAATTGTAAATAATAATATTTACCTCTTAAGAAATGTGTAAATGTAGTTGCAATGTAAGTAATGATTACAAACATTAACAATAACAATGTTACCCATTCAACAACATATTGCGTTTGAGATAGTTCCCATTCACCAGAAACAAACAATGCGTTTCTGTTATTAAATTCGATAAATGTAAATAAGAATAGAATGAAGCCACAGAATATTTCTACATATGCTGGTTTGATCCACTTAGGACGTCTCATCCAATTTGGTATATCATCTTCTTCAATATTAAATACATTTTTGAATTTATTTTTAAATTTATCACGTTTTGATCTGATTTTTTCTAAATCGACACTTCTTCTCGTCTTACGTGCATATTCTGATGTTTTATCTTGAAGTTGTTTAAAATGAACTTTAGACTGATTCGAAACATTTCCCTTACTTGTTCTTGATAATTCAGGTTCTTCTTCACCCAATTCTTCTTTAGTTAGTGGTAAAGCTCTTCTTAAGAATAGGAAATTCCAAATTGAAGCTTGCGCTAATAACCACATAACTAAGAAAAATGTATTTACACTTAAGATATCTATTGGTGCAATTTCATTAGCATCAATTTTACCGTACAGAGAAATTTGAGTAATTAAATAACTTATTCCGTATGAAAAGATAATCCATAGATAATGGCTTTTTCTATTAGCAACATTAAGTTCATCTTTATATACAATGTAGCCTGTGTGAATTATAAAAGGAATAATAAAGATAATTGCCCAAAAACTGTACACTTGAGTCATTAAAGTAATTGAAATGAGGAAGTATAAAATCCCAATAATTAAAAAGAAAATTGAGATGTCGTAATCATATTTCGTAGTTCTAAATAATGCGTATCCAATAAGCATTACAAGAATACCAAACAGAATAATTATGACTGCACTAATAATAGGAAAGTTGCCTATGAACCTACTCATCACTCTAATTATTTCACTGAAGAATGCATTAAGAAAATCCCATAAATTATGAATTTTCAATTCAACTTTTTCTTTATCTTTTAATTGATTGATTAAAGGTAAGTTTATTAATATTATGAGACCCGTGAAGAGTGAAACGATACCGATAATATAACTAAAAATTATCTCGGTGTGTTTCTTAAGAAAAGACATACTGTTCACCTCAAAATTCATTATATAGTAAGATGTTCATCTTGTCTTTATTAAACAATAAAATACATCTCGAGACCTATATAAGTTTATCCTACTTTTATATGGGTAAACTTAAATTGTAATCATTAATCTATCAAGGAGTGTTAATTATGACAAACGAAGATGCTAAAAAAGCAAAAGAAGTTGAAGAAAAATTAAAAGAACAAAACGAAGAAAAATCAGATGATATCGAGCAAACTAAAAAAGATGTTCAAGACACTTTAGATTAATTATTAAGAAATCTCAATTCACTGAAGTTGAGAACAATATAATATTTAACTGCTACACTGCTAAAAAGTAGTAGTTAACTAAAACTGAGAGAACGCTCTTTTCGAGCTTTTCTCAGTTTTTTGTTTTTAATACAAGGTTCAAATATTTTAGAGATTTCAATAGTTAAGTGTATTAGGGAATAGCGTATTCAGTGTAAAACCAAATCTAATCCCCCTTTTTATTTGTAACTTAGCAAAATCATCTTGACATTAAATCTTAAAAGTCATACATTTAAAATAAATTAAATATAAAACGCACTAGGGGTGTGTATACTGAGATGAGGTTTACCCTCGAACCCTTTGAACCTGAACTAGTTAAAACTAGCGTAGGAAAGTGTTGCTAATATAAATAATTGTGGTAAATACATATAGCATTTTATTTAAATTCACGCACAACTTTCTACGGATGGTTGTGCGTTTTTTTAGGAGGAAATAACATGTCAAAAGGTTTAAAGCTTTCAGAAATATTAGTAACTGTTCTGTTAGCAGTAGTATTTGCTATTATTTATAACTTATGGTGGTTTGCATATAATGTGGCCCAAGTTGCCGGTGTTCACATAGAGCAATTAACTTATGGCGTTTGGTTTATGGCAGCTATCGTTGCATATTTAATAATTCCTAAGCCTGGTATTGCACTAATTGCAGAATTTGCTGCAGGCGCTGGTGAAACAATCGTTATGGGTAAATTTGATATTCCTACAATTGTATATGCTATTCTTCAAGGTTTAGCTTGTGAAATTATTTTTGCTATTTTCAAATATAAATCTAGATCATTAATGGTTGCTGTATTAGCAGGATTAGCAACTGCTTTAATATCATTCCCAGTTGATTATTATTATGGCTATTTAGCTGAAGTAGCAGGATGGAACCTTCTTTTATTCATTATCTTCCGTTCTATTAGTGGTATTGTAATCGCAGGTTTATTATCATATCTGATTGTTAAAGCATTAGACCAAACAGGTGTAACGAAATTATTCCGCCCTGCATCTCAAAAAGACTACGACAACCTATAAGGGGAAATTAAAGTGTTAAAAGCGAAAAATTTACGTCTAAAATATCCTAACGGCGAACGTAAAATCTTCGATAATTTAAATATTGAAATTAAAGATAAAGAAAAAGTGCTTTTACTAGGTCCTTCTGGATCTGGTAAGAGCACATTGCTAAATGTATTAAGTGGTATCGTTCCAAATCTAATTGAATTACCGATGAAGTATGATGAACTTGAAATTGACTCACACTCCGGCGTCATTTTTCAAGATCCAGATACTCAATTTTGTATGCCTAAAGTGTATGAGGAACTTGCATTCGTTCTTGAAAACAAACAAGTACCACGTAGTCAAATGGATCCACTCATTGAAGAAGCTCTTGCTTCTGTTGATTTAAATGTTACTGATAATACTTTTGTCAATCATTTAAGTGGTGGCATGAAACAAAAACTCGCTATTGTAGAAACTATTTTACAAGAAGCTAATACATTATTCTTAGATGAACCAACTGCCATGTTAGATGTAGATGCTACAGCTGATTTATGGCAAAGACTTATTCAACTATGGACTGATCAAACTGTACTTATAGTAGAACATAAAGTTGAACACATCTGGGAACACGTGGATAGAGTTATTTTAATGAATTATGAAGGACAAATCATAGCAGATGGAACACCAGATTATGTGTTAAAAAATTGCGAAAGTTTACTCACAGAATTTGGTGTATGGCATCCACAAGCTTGGGACCATGCCCCAAAATCAACTAAATTTTCGCCTAGTCCAGATGAAACGCTATTTGCCTACAAAAATGGTAATATTATTCGAGGAAAAAAACATTTATTCCAAGTACCCGAATTAACTGTTCGTTCAGGAGAATGGATTACTATTACAGGAAAAAATGGTACAGGTAAAACAACATTATTAGAATCTATGATGCAACTAATAAAGTATGAAGGCGTTATGTCATATAAAAATACTACATTAAAGAAAATTAAAGACGCAGCTCAACATATGTATTTAGTTTATCAAAACCCAGAATTACAATTTATAACAAATTCAGTTTATGAAGAAATATATATTCATTATAATCATCAAGAACCATCAATCGCTGAAAAAGAAACGATGAAACTATTAAAGTTATTACATTTAGAAGCTGTTAAAAATCAACATCCTTTTGAATTATCTATGGGACAAAAACGACGACTTAGTGTGGCAACTGCACTTAGTTCACGAGCAGAAATCATTTTACTTGATGAACCTACATTTGGACTTGATAGCCATAATACATTTCAATTAATTGAACTATTCCAAGAGAGAGTTTCTAATGGACAGACCATTATTATGGTTACTCACGATCCTGAAATCATACATCGTTATCCAACACGTCGTTTAATAGTTGAAGACAACCAACTCATCGAGAAGGAAGGTGAATCAAATGTTTGAACGTTGGAAGAAACATTATTCCTTTGTAGATGACGTTAATATCATTACAAAACTTTTACTTGGTGTATCATTATTTATTTTTATTATTTTCGTTCACAATTTTGATTATATGATTTATATAACAATAATTATGTTTATTTTTTTAATGGCATTCAATGGGACTCAATTTAAAATCACCGGTGCATTTATTTTAGCCTCTGTCTTATTTGCCTTATTATCATCATTATTTATGATTCTTTATGGTGATGGTACGCATATGTTATTTAAATGGGGGATCATTCAAATTAGTACTGAAAGCATCGTACGAGGTTTACATTTATCACTAAGAACTATAACAGTCTCTATGTTTGGTATTTTATTAGCATTGACATCCGAAATTGTAATGATTTTTTACAGTTTGATGCAACATTTAAAAGTAAAACCAAAAATTGCATATGCATTTATGGCTGCAATTAGAATGGTGCCTCTCATTTTCACTTCATTAATTCAATTAAGACGGTCATTGAAAATGCGTTATCAAATGATTGATGCTTCAAATTATAGAGGGCTTAAACGTCTAAAACATTTATTAATACCTATCTTAAGTCAAAATATCCGTCGTGCGCATCAACTGTCTGTTGCTATGGAATCTAAAGGCTTCAAAGATGGCCCAAGAACATATTATTATAAAGCACCGTTTTCTTATAAAGATATTTTATTTGTAATTTGTGTTGTGGCCATATTAATCATCGCATTTTATCTTTCACAATACTTCCCTATCACTGGGATTACTGATGCTCGTGTATCAGGTTATACCTCATAAAAAAATAGGGTGTATCACTGTTCATCAGGATACGCCCTATTTTTTACTTTTATTTATTCAATGCTTTATTCCCAATATCATTACGATAAAATAGATTATCACTCTTAATTTTTTCTACATTATTATAGGCTGCTTTTTGCGCTTCTTCAATTGTTTCTCCTTTTCCAACAGCTAATATAACTCTGCCTCCTGAAGTAACAAATGCATCATCTTCTTTACGCAATCCACTCACAAAATAAGTATCATTTAATTCAAAGCCTGTTACTTTAGCTCCTTTTTCATAAGCGCCTGGATATCCTTTAGAAGCTAACATAACTCCTACAACAAAATCTTCTTGCCATTGAAATAGAATAGGTTCTTTACGATCTAAAGCAACAATTTGAGCCATTAAATCACTTTCCAAACGACTTAATAAAACTTGAGCTTCAGGATCACCAAAGCGCGCATTAAATTCAATTACTTTCGGGCCTTCTGACGTTAAAATAGCACCAATATAAAGTAATCCAAAGTAATCATAACCTTCAGCTTTCATCGCTTTTGCAATAGGCTGTGCAATATCTTTATTCGTGCGTTCCAAGACATCTTCAGTAATATGTGGCACCGGGCAATATGCACCCATTCCTCCAGTGTTTGGTCCTTCATCATTATCAAAAGCACGTTTATGGTCTTGCGCAATACAATCAAATGGAACTGCATAATCCCCGTTAATAAAAGTCATTAATGAAAATTCTTCACCCTCTAAAAATTGCTCAAAGACCACTTCACCATGTTCTTCAGGATAAAGTGTTTCAACTGCTTTAATTGCGTCTTCACGTGTTTCAGCAATGATTACACCTTTACCAGCAGCTAAACCATCCTTTTTAACTACAATTGGTAAATCACAATGATTTACATACGCCAGCGCATCTGTTTTGTTATTAGTTTCTTTATATTTTGCTGTTGGAATATTATATTTTTGCATAATTTTTTTAGCAAACAGCTTAGATCCTTCAATTTGAGCTGCATCCTTATTAGGACCAAACACTTTAACTCCTGATTGACGTAATTTATCAGATAAACCATCAATTAATGGTTGTTCAGGACCAACAACCACCCATTCAACCTTATTTTCTTTAACAAAGTTTAAGATTGACTCATGATCAGACTCTGCAATCTCAGTATGCACTCTTGCAACATTACCCATAGCATCATTGCCTGGAATTACGTGCAATTGATCAATTAACGGTGATTGATGCAATTTATTTGCTAAAGCATGCTCTCGACCACCTGCTCCGATAACTAAAACATTCATTAATATTACCCCTTCCGTTATTTTGAATGATTAATTAATGCTTAAAGTGACGCATGCCTGTAGTCACCATGGCAATACCATATTTATTCGCCATATCTATTGAGTCTTGATCTTTAATTGATCCACCCGGTTGTATGATAGCTTTGATACCATGTTTTGCAGCTAATTCAACCGTATCATCCATTGGGAAAAAGCCGTCTGATACTAAAGCAACATTGTCATTCATTTCTATAGCACGCTCTAAAGCTATTTTGGCTGAACCAACACGGTTCATTTGACCTGCACCAATGCCTACAGTTTGTTTAGTATTGCTCATTATAACAGCATTACTTTTAACAGATGGAATAACTTTCCAACCTAGTAGCATTGCATCCCATTGATCATCAGTTGGCGCTTTTTCAGTTACTACTTTCATGTCTTCTTTAGCTACCTCAAAATTATCTTTATCTTGAACTAAATACCCACCTGAAACTGAAACAAATTCTTCTTCACGATTATCAATAGTCATATCTATTTCTAATAGACGTATGTTTTTCTTTTTAGTTAAAATGTCTAAAGCTTCATCAGTAAATCTTGGAGCAATCACTACTTCTAAAAATATAGCATGTAATGTTTCAGCTAAATCAGCAGTTACTGTTCTATTTAATGCGATAATGCCACCAAAGATAGATTGATTATCTGCATCATAAGCATGCTTAAATGCAGTTTCAATATTGTCGCCAATACCAACACCACAAGGGTTCATATGTTTAACTGCAACGGCAGCAGGCTCTTTAAATTTCTTAACAAGTGAAAGTGCAGAATCAGCATCTTTAATATTGTTAAAACTTAAAGCTTTACCATGTAATTGTTTAGCACCTGCAATTGTGTGTTTGCTATTTGAAGTACGTACAAAACGCGCTGATTGTTGAGGATTTTCACCGTATCTTAATTGTTCACTATCACCTTTGAAGAAACTTACAATGGCATGATCATATTCGTTCGTATGTGCAAAAACTTTAATCATTAATTCTTTACGGAAATCCTCATCGAGTCGGTCTTCCTTTATGCGCTCAATGACTTCATTATAATCAGCTGGATGTACAATTGTAGTCACATGTTTAAAGTTTTTAGCTGCAGCACGTAACATTGTAGGTCCGCCAATATCGATGTTTTCAATTGCTTCTGCTTCTGTTACACCCGGTTTTGCGACTGTTTTTTGGAATGGATATAAGTTAACTACTACCATATCGATTAAATCAATATGTTGTTCTGATAACTGTTCTAAATGTTCAGGTTTATCACGATCTGCTAAAATGCCACCATGTACTGCCGGGTGTAATGTTTTAACACGTCCGTCCATAATTTCAGGAAATTGTGTTAATTCTGAAACAGATTTCACCGGTACAGAAGCATCTTCTAAAGCACCTTTAGTTCCTCCAGTTGAATATAATTCATAATCTAATTTGATTAAAGATTTAGCAAACTCCACTATTCCACTTTTGTTTGAGACACTTAAAATTGCTTTTTTCATGATTAGATTAACTCCTTATTTAATAACTTTAGCTATAACACTTGGATAAAGTTCATACTCCAAACGCTTTACACGTTCTTCCAAATTCTCTTTAGTATCGTCCTGTTTTATATCACATTGTCGTTGTTCAATAATTTCTCCCGTATCCATACCACTATCAACATAATGTACAGTTGAACCAGTTATCTTATCGCCACTATTAAACGCTTGTCCAATAGCATCTTTCCCCTTATATTTCGGTAATAGTGATGGATGTATGTTTAAAATTTTACCTTCGTAAGCGTCTAATAAATCAGGTCCAATTAATCGCATATAGCCAGCAAGTATTATCCACTCAACTTCTTCACGCTTTAACAATTCTATTAAATGTTGTTCGTAATCTGCTTTAGTAGTGAAATTCTTAGGCTCATTTATATTAACTGCTACTTTTAATTGTTTGGCTCGTTCAACACAATATGCATCGTGATGATCAGTATATAAAGAAGTAATTTCTATATTGTTGAGCTCCCCTTTATCTGCTTTTAGCACAATATTCTCAAAATTACTACCTGATCCAGATGCAAATATAGCTACTTTAGTCACTATTCTACCCCCTCAAGTAAAATGGGTGACTCTGCATTGGCAATAATTTCACCTATTTCGTAAGAAGATATACCTTGTTGTTGTAAGATATCAAGTGTTTGCGCAACGTCTTTTTTATCTACTATGGCTGTGAAACCAATACCCATATTAAAGACATTGTACATTTCATTCGTTCCAATATTAGCTTGTTGTTGTAACCAATCAAATACTTTTGGTGTAGGAAAAGCTTTTGTATCAATTTTTGCTGCTAATCCATCAGGTAATCCACGTGGAATGTTTTCATAGAAACCACCACCAGTGATATGATTCATTCCTTTAATTTGAATAGCTTTTTTCAAAGCAAGAATTGGTTTAACATATAATTGCGTTGGAGCTAAAAATGTTTCTAAGTACGTACGACCATCAAAATCGTCATTTAAATCTATACCAGATTCTCTAATTAATTTACGTACTAAGCTATAACCATTTGAATGTATGCCGTTAGAGGCTAAACCAATGATGGCTTGACCTTCTTGTATTGCTGATCCATCAATATAGTCGTCTTTCTCGACTGCTCCAACAGCAAAACCGGCAAGGTCATATTCTCCTTCATGATACATTTCACCCATTTCAGCTGTTTCTCCACCAATAAGTGCAGTGTTAGTCTCTTCGCATCCATCACTTACACCTTTAACAATCTGTTCGATTACTTCCGGAACAACTTTATTCGTTGCAATATAATCTAAGAAATATAATGGCTCAGCACCAGTAGTCAAAATGTCATTTACACACATCGCTACTGCATCAATTCCGATTGTGTCGTGTTTATCATTATCAATTGCCAATTTCAATTTAGTACCAACACCATCTGTACCAGAAACTAGTACAGGCGCCTTCATATTTAATTGAGATAAATCAAAGGTAGCACCAAATCCACCTAAACCACCTAGTACCTCTTTACGCATTGTTCGTTTAACATGACTAGACATTCTCTCAACCGCTTCATAACCTGCATGAATATCAACACCTGATTGTTCATAAGCTTTAGACATGAATATTACCCTCTCTATCAAAGTAGTGTTTATGATTATTAATATAATCCTGTTGACGTTGACTTAAGTTCTTATAATATTTATCTTCGTAATCAAATAGTCCTGCTGGATAATCACCTGTAAAGCTCTCTACACATAAACCACTATACGGTGCGTCATAATCTAATCCAATCGATTCAATTAGACCGTCTACGCTTAAATAAGATAATGAGTCTGCACCAATATAATCACAAATTTCTTTAGGTGACTTACTTGCAGAAATGAGTTCAGCAGTCGTTGAAACATCTATTCCGTAAAAGCTTGGGAACATAAATTCTGGAGAAGCGATTCTTACATGAACCTCTTTAGCTCCGGAGTCCTTTAACATTCTGACAATACGTTTACTCGTTGTTCCACGCACAATTGAATCATCAACTAAAACAATTCGTTTACCTTCTACGATATCCTTGACCGCCGACAATTTAACGCGGACACCTTGTTCTCTTAACTCTTGAGTCGGTTGGATAAATGTGCGAGCTACATATTGGTTCTTCACCAACCCCATTTCATAAGGTAGGTGGCTTTCTTCAGCATACCCACTTGCAGCTGATAATGATGAGTTGGGTACACCAATAACCATATCTGCATTTGCAGGGCTTTCTTGTGCTAATTTTTTTCCAGATGCTTTACGAACAGCATGAACATTTTTGCCAGCAATAGTAGAATCAGGACGAGCGAAATAAATATATTCCATAGCTGAAATTGCTGTATTTGTATGACTCGTATATGATTTCACTTCAATACCTTCATTATTAATAACAACATATTCTCCGGCATGGATATCTTGCACGTATTCAGCACCTAATACATCAATGGCACATGTTTCACTAGCTAAGATGTACGTGTCATCTTGCATTTTACCTACTACCAGTGGACGGATGGCATTAGGATCTACTGCTCCATATAATGCATCTTTAGTAAGTATTGCAAATGTGAATCCGCCTTTAATTTGTCGCAAGCTCTCTTTTAAAGCTTCTTCAAAAGTTGGTGCTTTACTTCTGCGTATTAAATGCATAATCACTTCAGTGTCAGATGAAGAATGGAAGATTGCACCATGTTTTTCCAAATATTGACGTAACGTCTGGGCATTAATTAAATTACCATTGTGGCAAATCGCAACGCTCATATCGTAAAAGTGATATAAAAATGGTTGTATATTTTCAATCCCTTTATTACCTGATGTGGCATAGCGAACATGGCCAATGGCGTTGTGTCCATCTTTGAGTTGATCCATTTGATCACCTTTAATTGCTTCTGTTAACAATCCAAGACCACGTTCACCTTTTAAAACTTCTCCATCTGATACAACAATACCTGCACCTTCTTGACCACGATGTTGTAAACTGTGAAGTCCCATATAGGTTAATTGAGCGGCTTCTGAATGATTCCAAATGCCGAACACACCACATTCTTCGTTTAATCCACTGTAGTTAAACATTGTGCAATTGCTCCTTCCCAACTTTCTTTAATCTCTGAGACTTTTTCAACAATCGAACTTTGAGCATTAGTAACTTTAAATTCATCAACATCTGTTAATTGACCAATTTCTACTGCTCCCTCAATATTTAACGTCTGTCCTTCTTTAACAGCAATAATATATCGACCTTGCGTTTCACTAAACAATTGTGCATCTGAAAGGTCAATTGAAGCTTCTAATCCTAAACCATAATGAGCACTGATACGCGCTAAAGTGATCAATAAACCACCTTTACCAACTGTTTGTACGTGAGAAGCTACGCCACTTCTAATCGCATTCTTGACTGCTTCTCCTTTATTAACTTCATCGCTTAAATCAATCGCTTCAAATTCATGATTGACTTTACCGTATAATAATTTTTCAACTTGACTACCACCAAAGTCATCTCTTGTTTCACCAACTAAATATAATTTATGACCAGCTTCAGGATGGAAATCTTTCAAATAATCAATATCCTCTATTAAACCTACCATTCCTACGACAGGCGTTGGGAAAATGGATGTGCCACGTGTTTCGTTATAGAGTGATACGTTACCTGAAACTACCGGTGTTTTTAATACTTCACACGCTTCTGACATACCTTTCGTAGAATCAATTAACTGCTGATAGATTTCTTTCTTTTCAGGAGAGCCATAATTTAAGCAATCCGTCATAGCAAGCGGTGTTGCACCTACTGCTATTAAATTACGATAGGCTTCAGCTACGACCATTTTTCCACCTTCATAAGGCTGATTAAACACATAACGCGCTTCGCCATCAATTGTAGAGGCTACAGCTTTATTCGTACCTTCAACACGAACAACTGAAGATTGTAAACCTGGTTTAATGATAGTATTGGCACCAACTTGTTGATCATATTGTTCATATAAATAATGTTTTGAGGCAATCGTTGGATGTATTAGAAGTTTCTTGAATGTTTCTTCGACATTTATAGAGCTATAGTCATTTTTAGATGTGTTATAGTCTTTCTCTTCACCTTCTAAAACATAGACCGGCGCTTCATCTGCAAGTGATTGAACCGGTATATCCGCGAATACTTCATCTTCATATTTAAGTACGAAGCGGTCAGTATTTGTTACTTCACCAATTACTGCACTATCAAGTTCATGTTTTTCAAATAAATCTAAGAATTTTTGTTCAGTACCTTTTTCAACTACTAATAACATTCTTTCTTGTGTTTCGGAAAGCATCATTTCATAAGGTGAAATACCTGGTTCTCGTGTAGGCACTTGATCTAAATGTAATTCTAGACCACTGCCACCTTTAGCTGCCATTTCTGATGATGAAGACGTTAAACCAGCGGCACCCATATCTTGAATACCAACTAATTCGTCGAAAGTAATCGCTTCTAATGTGGCTTCCATTAATTTTTTACCTACAAAAGGGTCACCAATTTGAACAGATGGTCGTTTACTTTCACTTTCTTCAGTTAACTCTTCAGATGCAAAAGTTGCACCATGAATACCATCACGTCCTGTTTTTAAACCTACATAAATGACTGAGTTACCTTCACCTTTAGCAGTCCCTTTTTGAATCATGTCATGATCAATAACACCTACACACATGGCATTAACCAATGGATTTCCATCGTAACGATCATCAAATTCAATTTCTCCAGCCGTTGTAGGTATACCGATACAATTTCCATAACCGCCAATACCACGTACTACACCTTTAAGTAAACGTTGGTTCTGTTTAACTGACAATTCACCGAAACGTAGACTGTTTAACAGATTGATTGGTCTAGCTCCAATTGATACGATATCTCTAATGATGCCACCTACACCAGTTGCAGCACCTTGATAAGGTTCGATAGCTGACGGATGGTTATGTGATTCAACTTTAAATACTACTGCTTGATTATCACCAATATCCACAACACCTGCGCCTTCCCCTGGTCCCATTAAGACATGCTCACCAGTAGTTGGAAATTGTTTTAAGAATGGTTTAGAGTGCTTATAAGAACAGTGCTCACTCCACATAACCGAGAAGATGCCTACCTCTGTAAAATTAGGTTCTCTTCCTAATATTTCACAAACTTTGTTATATTCTGCGTCACTTAAGCCCATATCTTGATATAATTTTTCAAGCTTAATTTCTTCGATACTAGGTTCGATAAACTTAGACATTTTGTTCCCTCCAACTATTAACCATTGCTTCAAATAATTTCACGCCACTATCAGTTCCAAGAATTTTTTCAAGCGCACGTTCAGGGTGTGGCATCATTCCGCAAACATTACCTGCTTTATTTACAATACCTGCAATATTTTCATGAGAGCCGTTTGGATTATCTTCATATGTTAAGATAATTTGATTATTTTCAACTAATTCGTTATATATGTCATCTGTGCAATAATAATGACCTTCGCCATGCGCTACTGGATAAACTACAATTTCATTTTCACCATACAAATTTGTAAAAGGAGTTTGATTATTGGCAATTTTTAGATTTTCATTTCTGCTAATAAATAAATGAGAATCATTATGGAGTAATGCACCAGGTAATAAACCAATCTCAGTGAGAATTTGGAATCCGTTACATACACCTAGAACAGGTTTGCCATCATTTGCCAAGCGCTTTACTTCATTAATTATTGGTGCTACACTCGCCATTGCACCTGAACGTAAATAGTCTCCAAATGAAAAACCGCCAGGAATTAATACGCCATCGTAACCTTCCAATGATGTCTCACGATAATCAACATAATCTGCTTGCGCACCTGACTTGATCGCTGCGTTATACATGTCTCTATCACAATTAGATCCTGGGAATACGAGAACAGCAAATTTCATCTTATGCATTCTCCTTTTCGTCAACGATTTTATAACTATATTCTTCAATTACAGTATTTGCGAATAACTTTTCGCTTAATGTCGTCACAATGTTATCGACCGCTTCATCAGTTGCTTCGTCAACCGTCATGTATAAAACTTTACCTACACGAATATCATTAACTTGTTTATAACCTAAGTCGTGAACAGCTCGATTTAGTGCTTGTCCTTGAGTATCTAACACCTGTGGTTGTAATGTAATGTGAAGTTCAATCGTTTTCATTATTTTAGTTCCTCCAATTTATTTAAAAATGTTGTATATGTGTCAATAAGTGAACCTGTATCATTGCGATAGACGTCTTTATCAAAGTTAGAATCAGAATGTTTATCCCAAATACGACATGTATCTGGAGAAATTTCATCAGCTAATAAAATTTTACCGTCAGAGGTTTTACCAAATTCAACTTTAAAATCAACTAATCTTAAATCCATCTCATCCATCAATTGAACTAATACTTTATTAATATCTTTAGCCATAGTTTTTAATGTTTCAATTTCACTATCGCTCGCTATTTTTAAAAGTTTAACGTGATCATCCGTAATTAACGGGTCATTTAAGTCGTCATTTTTATAGAAAAATTCAACTAACGGTGCTTCGAATTCATAACCTTTGTTAAAACCTAAGCGTTTTGTTATAGAACCTGTTGCTATGTTACGTACTACAACTTCTAGTGGAATGATTTTAACTTCTTCAACTATTTGTTCCGTTTCAGAAAGCTGCTTAATAAAATGACTCGCAATTCCATGCTGAGATAAATATTCAAATATTATAGAGGTAATTTGATTATTTAATCGTCCTTTACCTTCCATTTTGTCTTTTTTTGCACCATTACCAGCCGTAACTTCATCTTTATACTCAACTCGCAATTGACCTTCATTGTCTGTTGAGAAAATTCTTTTAGCTTTTCCTTCATACAATAGCACCATTAACTATTCTCTCCCTTCAAACTGTTTGAGCATATCTTTCTCAGTTTCATCTACATTATCCGTTAAAATTGTCATATGCCCCATTTTACGATTAGGTTTACGTTCAGGTTTCCCATAAATATGAACATGCCATTCTGGATGATTAGCGAACTTATCTTCTAATAAATCTAAATCGCGCCCCAACAAATTCATCATTACTGCAGGTTTTAAAATCTCAATTTCTTTCGGAAGATTTTGTCCAGTAACTGCTAGAATATGTGTATCAAATTGTGAATAATCACAGGCTTCAATTGAATAATGTCCGGAATTGTGTGGTCGTGGTGCAATTTCATTTACATATAAATGATTTAATTTATCGATGAAGAATTCGACTGTAAACGTACCTACAAAATGTACCTCATTAATAATTTTATTTACTTCATCTCTAGCTTCCTGTTCCTTATCACTTCTCGCAGGCACAATGGTTTTAAATAATATTTGATTTCGATGTTCATTTTCTTGAAGAGGGAAATACGTAATTTGTTTTTGGTTACCAATCGTAACAGTTAAAGAAACTTCGAGTGCAATATCAAGAAATTGTTCTGCTACACACTCTTGTTGTGAAATGAGATCTTTAGCTTCTTGAATTGATTCTTCATTTTTAACTAAGACTTGTCCTTTACCATCGTATCCACCAAAACGCGTTTTAACTATAAATGGATATCCTAATTGATTAATCACAACATTTAGGTCTTTTTCCTCTTTAATAGGTAAAAAAGGAACAATTTTAGATCCGGCTTGTTGTAATGTTTGTTTTTCAGTTAAACGATCTTGTAATAATTGAATAGCTTGATAACCTTGAGGAATATTGAATTTTTGAGTTAGACGAATAAGTTGTTCAGCTGAAATATTTTCAAACTCATAAGTGATTACATCAGATTTCTCACCGAGTTCATGTAAAGCTTCTTCATCATCATAAGCAGCAGTTATAAATTCGTGAGCTACTGACTTACACGGACTATCAGGGTTAGGATCTAAACAAATGACTTTAAAGCCCATTTTTTGAGCAGATTGAGCCATCATTTTACCTAATTGACCGCCTCCGATAATACCAATCGTGTCACCGAATTTTAATTTATTGAAGATCATTTTGCATTTCACCAACTTTATCTACTAGACTTTGCTCATATTCATCTAAATGTTTACGAACTGATTCATTACTTATACTTAAAATTCTCGCAGCTAATACCCCAGCATTTTTGGCACCTGCATTACCTATTGCAGTTGTAGCCACCGGTATACCTCCTGGCATTTGAACAATCGATAATAAAGAATCCAATCCTTTTAAACTTTTTGACTCAATCGGTACACCTATAACAGGTATTGTTGTCATTGATGCAACCATTCCTGGTAGATGCGCAGCACCGCCTGCACCAGCAATAATGACATCGTATCCATGTGTTCTAGCTTGACTTGCAAATTCATACATTAATTTAGGCGTACGATGTGCCGAAACGACTTTCTTATCGTACGGTATTTCGAATTTATCTAACATCGCACAACTTTCTTGCATAACCTTCCAATCTGAAGAACTACCCATAATAACCGCTACTTTCACGTTGTACACCCTTTCAAAAGTTTGAAATTTAGTTACGATTAGTTGTATATTACAGATATAGCATAACAATCATGAGATGCTTTTTCAATCAAAAATCGAACTTTAACTTAATTTTTACTTTTAATTTACGTCTTTTGGCTATCAATTGACGTAACTGAAGATTTAAAGTTAAGGTATAAGTATGATTTAAACAAACAAGGAGGAATTTTTTGTGGTTGCAAAAATTTTAGATGGGAAACAAATTTCTAAGGACTACAGACAAGGTTTACAAGATCAAGTTGAAGCTTTAAAAGAAAAAGGTTACACACCAAAATTATCCGTAATCTTAGTAGGTAATGATGGTGCTAGTCAAAGCTATGTAAACTCTAAAAAGAAAGCTGCTGAAAAAATCGGTATGATTTCTGAAATTGTTCATTTAGATGAGGATACTTCTGAAGAAGATGTATTAAAAGAATTAGACCGTTTAAACAATGATGATTCAGTAAGTGGAATATTAGTTCAAGTACCTCTTCCTAAACAAGTAAGTGAACAAAAAATCTTAGAAGCGATTAATCCTGAAAAAGACGTTGATGGCTTCCACCCTTCAAATATCGGTAAGTTATATATTGATGAGCAAACTTTTGTTCCATGTACGCCACTAGGCATTATGGAAATCCTTAAACATGCTGATATTGATTTAGAAGGTAAAAATGCAGTTGTTATTGGTCGTAGCCATATTGTTGGTCAACCAGTATCAAAATTATTATTACAAGCTAATGCTACAGTAACTATTCTACATTCACGTACTAAAGACATGCATAGCCATTTGAAAGATGCTGATGTTATTGTCAGCGCAGTTGGGCAACCAGGTTTAGTAACTAAAGATGATGTGAAAGAAGGCGCTGTTATTGTTGACGTTGGTAACACTCCAGATGAGAATGGTAAATTAAAAGGTGACGTTGAATTTGAAGAAGTTAAAGAAGTTGCCGGTGCAATTACGCCAGTTCCAGGTGGTGTTGGCCCATTAACAATAACTATGGTGCTTAATAATACATTATTAGCTGAAAAAATGCGTCGTGGCATTGAATAATATAATTATTCTTACTTATGAGTAATTCGTTTAAACTTCAATTAAACAATTCGAAATAAAAGCACAGGGATGATGTTTATTAAATATCATCCCTGTGCTTTATTCATTTATAATTTATACAAAATCTTATTAATAAATATCTAATTCAATATTAAACTGCAACACTTAATTTTGGTACAAATGTTTCATAATGAATATGACTTTGATCAACATCTAATGCTTTTAATACTTCAATAACTGATTGTATGAATTTAGCACCACCACAAACATAAATCTCTGTATTTTCACTTATATATTTTTCTAAGTATTCTTTAGTTAAATAGCCATTTTTTTCGCGATCATAAAGTTCATATTTTGCTTTGTCTGATTTTTGACTAATATTTTCTAAATATGAAGTGAATGGTGTATCGTTGACATCTCCAGTTACTTGAATAAATTGAGCATTGCTATCTTTAACAACCACTTCATTAAACATTGAAACTAATGGTGTAACACCGATACCCGCACCAATAAATAATTGAGAGTTTTCAGGATTTGCAACCGCAAATGGACCTACAGGTGCTGATAAATTAATTTTGTCTCCTTCTTTTAATTCATCATGCAATATAGTTGAAACTTCACCTTCATGGTCAGTTGTCACATCACGTTTAACAGCAAATGTTAAACGCTCTTTTTCTCCAGATACAATTGAATAATGTCGTTTTGCACGATATGGCATTTTTTCACTACTTACATCCACAGTGATATATTCACCAGGTGTAAATTGACTTAAATCATAGTCAGTAGATTTAACTGTGAAAGCTTTGATATCTGAAGATAATTGTTCGATTTTTTCGATTTCAAAAGGTTGGAAACCTTCCCAAAGCATACTAGCATAGATATCTTTTTCAACTTGAATAAACACATCTGCGATTTCTTGATAAGCTTTCTTCCAAGTTTGGATGATTGGATGATCATCTTCTAGTCCTACTACTGCCTTAATTGCTTCTATTAAATTTTCTCCAACAATGTCATAACCTGCTGGTGGAACTTCTAATGCACAATGTTTATAAGCGATTTCTTTAACTACAGGCATGATGTTGCCTAAATTATCAATATTAACTGCTGCTGCTAAAACACTTTGCGCTAATGCAGTTGATTGAAATCCTTTTTGTTGGTTCGTTTGGTTAAACATATTCTTTAATTCTGGATGTTGATTGAACATTCTATTGTAAAAATATGATGTTATTTCAGTGCCTTTCTCTTGTAATACAGGTACCGTTTCTTTGATAATGCCTTTTTCTTTTTCATTTAACATGAAAGTCACTCCCATTTAGTTAAATATTTCAAACCTTTTCCAAATTCATTCTATTCCAATTTGCAAAATTTTTAAATCAATTGTAATTAAATTCACAAATTGTTCATTTTACATAATCTTAATATATATTTTTCTTCTTATTATTTAAATTCTTAAAATAATACGATATATTAGGACTATAGTATGATGTTTATTTTCAGAATATATTGTATAGTTTAATTAAATTACTCAATGACTTTATTTTTTTAACGGAGGTTAACTTAATGAATAAACTAATCCAGTCACTTTCAGCGCTAGGCGTCTCCGCAACTCTAGTTACCCCCAACTTAAGTGCAGAAGCAACAACTAATCACTCCCCTGAGCTTAGAGGTGTGAATGATATCGTAATCGAAAAAGGCCAAAATTATAATCTACTAAATGGAATTAGTGCTTATGATAAAGAAGATGGTGATTTAACACATAAGATCACTGTAGATGGTCATGTTGATACTTCTAAAGTAGGCAAATATAAAGTGAAATATAATGTCATTGATTCAGATGGTGCAGAAGAAACTTCAACTCGATACATAGAAGTTAAATAATATGACAAATTTTTGAGATGAGATGAATAATCTCATCTTTTTTTGTGTCAAAAACCCTTGAAAACACTGAAAATGATAACGTTTCTCAACTATATGCGTATTTCACTTAAATTTGTCATTTTTCACAGAATAGACACATAATTTTAACAAATCTTACATTCCCCGTCATTCCTATTGTTTCTAGTTGTTTCCTATATATAATTATAATTTTTTTCGGATAAGTACTTGTAAATATTGCGTAATAAACTAAAATTAATGATAAGCCCTACATTTGTAGTATTAGGAGGTCAAAAAAGTGTCAAAATTTAAGTCTTTGCTTCTAATGTTCGGCACGCTAATTTTACTTAGTGGTTGTTCGAATGTTGAAGTATTTAATGCAAAAGGGCCAGTAGCAAGTAGTCAGAAGTTCTTGATTATCTATTCAATCATCTTCATGCTTGTTATTGTTGCTGTTGTACTTACCATGTTCGCTATTTTTATTTTCAAGTATAGCTACAATAAAAACAGCGAAACTGGTAAGATGCACCACAATTCTTTAATTGAAACAATTTGGTTTGTGGTACCTATCATTATCGTAATTGCTTTATCTATTCCAACAGTTAAAACTTTATACGATTATGAGAAACCACCAGAAAGTAAGGAAGATCCAATGGTTGTATACGCAGTAAGTGCTGGGTACAAATGGTTCTTCGCTTATCCAGAACAAAAAGTTGAAACGGTTAATACTTTAACTATTCCTAAAAATCGTCCTGTAGTATTCAAATTACAAGCTATGGATACGATGACAAGTTTCTGGATTCCTCAATTAGGTGGTCAAAAATATGCCATGACTGGCATGACAATGGATTGGACTTTACAAGCCGATGAAACAGGTACTTTCAGAGGACGTAACTCAAACTTTAATGGTGAAGGTTTCGCTCGCCAAACGTTTAAAGTTCACTCTGTAAACCAAAGTGAATTCGATTCTTGGGTTAAAGATGCTAAGAGCAAGAAAACACTTAGCCAAGATGAGTTTGATAAACAACTCTTACCAAGTACACCTAATAAAGAATTGACATTCAGTGGTACGCATATGGCATTCGTTGACCCTGCAGCTGATCCAGAGTACATCTTCTACGCTTACAAACGTTACAATTATGTTCAAAAAGATCCTAACTTTGTAGCTGAAAAAGACTTGTACAAAGATGTTACTGATAAACCACAAAAACCAGCTCGTAAGGTTCAAATCACTAACGCTAACTATAAGCGTCATGGTATGAAACCTATGATTCTTGGTAACAATGATCCTTATGATAATGAATTCAAGAAAGAAGAAGATCATAACTCTAAGGAAATGGAAAAAATCAGTAAAAGTGCAAAAGACGAAAATGCGTCTAAATTTGGTAGCAAAGCAGACAATGATCATGGAGGTGGACATTAATGAATTTTCCATGGGATCAATTGCTCGTTAAAGGTAACTGGATGATTACAATGGCACAAATTGGTGCGCCATTCCTAGTTATTGGTTTAATCGCAGTAATTACTTACTTCAAGTTATGGAAATATCTTTACAAAGAATGGTTCACATCCGTAGACCATAAAAAAATCGGTTTAATGTACTTAATTTGTGCCGTACTTATGTTCGTTCGTGGTGGTATTGATGCATTACTATTACGTACTCAATTAACAATTCCAGATAATACTTTCTTGGAATCAAATCACTATAACGAAATCTTCAGTACGCACGGCGTTATCATGATTATCTTTATGGCTATGCCATTCGTATTTGGTTTATGGAACGTAGTCGTTCCACTACAAATTGGGGCTCGTGATGTGGCGTTCCCAGTTATGAATAACATTAGTTTCTGGTTATTCTTCGTTGGTATGATTTTATTCAACCTTTCATTCATTATTGGTGGTTCACCAGCAGCTGGTTGGACAAACTATGCACCATTAGCTGGTGAATTTAGTCCAGGCCCAGGTGTTAACTATTACCTAGTCGCAATTCAGATTTCAGGTATTGGTACTTTAATGACTGGTATTAACTTCTTCGTAACAATACTTAGATGTAAAACACCAACAATGAAATTCATGCAAATGCCTATGTTTACTGTAACAACATTTATTACGACTTTAATCGTAATTCTTGCATTCCCAGTATTCACAGTTGTACTTGCATTAATGACTATTGACCGTGTATTTGGAACTGCATTCTTTACAGTTGCCGATGGCGGTATGCCAATGTTATGGGCAAACTTCTTCTGGGTATGGGGGCACCCTGAGGTTTATATCGTTATCTTGCCTGCATTTGGTATTTATTCAGAAATTATTCCAACATTTGCTCGTAAACGTTTATTCGGACACCAAAGTATGGTGTGGGCAACTGCTGGTATCGCATTCTTAAGTTTCTTAGTTTGGGTTCACCATTTCTTCACAATGGGTAATGGTGCTTTAATCAACTCATTCTTCTCAATCTCAACAATGTTAATCGGTGTACCAACCGGAGTTAAATTATTTAACTGGTTATTAACATTATATAAAGGACGTATTACGTTCGAGTCACCTATGCTATTCTCATTAGCCTTCATCCCTAACTTCTTATTAGGTGGGGTTACAGGTGTAATGTTAGCGATGGCATCAGCTGACTATCAATACCATAATACTTATTTCTTAGTAGCTCACTTCCACTATACATTGGTTACTGGTGTTGTATTTGCCTGCCTAGCTGGTTTAATCTTCTGGTATCCTAAGATGATGGGTTACAAATTAAACGAAAAATTAAACGCATGGTGCTTCTGGTTATTCATGATTGGATTTAACGTATGTTTCTTACCACAATTCATTCTTGGATTAGACGGAATGCCTCGTCGTTTATACACTTATATGCCTTCTGATGGTTGGTGGTTATTAAACGTAATCTCTACTATTGGTGCATTATTAATGGCTGTTGGTTTCCTATTCTTAGTAGTAAGCATTGTATACAGTCATATCAAAGCTCCACGTGAAGCTACTGGAGATAACTGGGATGGTCTTGGACGTACTTTAGAGTGGTCTACTGCTTCTGCAATTCCACCTAAATACAACTTTGCTATCACTCCAGATTGGAATGACTATGATACATTTGTTGATATGAAAGAACATGGTCGTCATTATTTAGATAACCATAACTATAAAGACATTCATATGCCAAATAATACACACACAGGTGTAATTATGGGTATATTCATGTTATTAGGTGGTTTCTTCTTAATCTTCGAAACTGTAATTCCTGCCGCAATCTGCTTAGTAGGTATTCTTGGTTCATTAGTTTACCAAAGTTTCGTACAAGATCATGGTTATCATATCCCTGCTTCTGAAGTTGCTGAAAATGAAGCTCGCTTAAGAGAAGCTCGTATTAAAGAAAGGGAGGCTGTAGGTCATGAGTCATGATACAAATACTGTTGATTCACGTACGCACGAAGGTCAATTAAATAAACTTGGCTTCTGGATTTTCCTTACAGCCGAATTCTCATTATTCGGTACCTTGTTCGCAACGTTATTAACGTTGCAACATGGTGGCGATTATGCTGGCAAAATGACAACAGAATTATTCGAGTTACCGCTTGTATTAATTATGACGTTTGCCTTATTAATTAGTTCTTACACATGTGGTATATCAATTTATTACATGCGTAAAGAAAAACAAAACTTAATGATGTTCTGGATGATTCTTACTGTCCTTTTAGGTCTAGTATTCGTTGGATTCGAAATTTACGAATTTGCTCACTATGTTTCTGAAGGCGTAACACCACAAATTGGATCTTATTGGTCTAGTTTCTTCATCCTATTAGGTACACACGGTGCTCACGTATCATTAGGTATTGGTTGGATCATTTGTTTATTAATTCAAGTGGCTACACGTGGTCTTAATAAATTTAATGCTCCTAAATTATTCATTGTAAGTTTATACTGGCACTTCTTAGATGTTGTTTGGATCTTCATCTTCACTGCCGTATATATGATAGGGATGGTGTATAGCGGATGAATACAATCGTAAAACATACAGTCGGCTTTATTGCCTCAATCGTCTTGACGTTATTAGCAGTTTTCGTAACTCTATACACAAACATGACATTCCATGCTAAAACAACAATCATCTTTGGCTTTGCTTTTATTCAAGCTGCAGTTCAATTATTAATGTTCATGCACTTAACTGAAGGTAAAGATGGTCAAGTACAATCGTTCAAAGTTATCTTTGCGATTATCATCACATTAGTGACTGTTATTGGTACGTATTGGGTTATGCAAGGTGGACATTCTCACCACTTATAATTTAATATTTATCTCACACAAAGAACCTGTTATGAAACTCGTCAGAGTTTCAAACAGGTTCTTTCTTTATGCTTTCATATCATACCTGATTTAAGTTATCTTTAATTTAAATCATTTAATGTGAAGGAGATGCATTTGTATAATGACTTTACCCATAATCATAGATACTGATCCAGGAATTGATGATGCTGCTGCACTGAGTGTTGCTCTATTACATCCATTCTTCGATGTAAAAATGATTTCCACAGTTAATGGAAATGTCAATATAGAAAAAACTACTGCTAATGCTCTGAAATTGAAAGCTTTCTTCAATAGTGACGTACCTGTTCACAGAGGTGTTGCAAAACCGTTAATTAATAAAGCAATAGATGCAAGCCAAGTTCATGGAGAAAGTGGTATGGATGGATACGACTTCCCATCTATATCAAATGACCAATTGGCTTCTACTAACTCAATAACTGCAATGAAGGATATACTTTTACATTCAAACACCCCTATTACGCTTATAGCGTTAGGTCCACTTACGAATATTGCTCTATTGATAAGTACGTTTCCTGAAGTTAAAGATCATATTAGAGAAATTGTCTTAATGGGAGGAAGTTCAGGACGAGGTAATGTAACCCCACTTGCAGAGTTTAATATCTATAGTGATCCTGAAGCAGCGCATATTGTTTTTGAGAGTGACCTTCCCATTACTATGATTGGACTTGATTTAGCGCGACAATCGCTGTTAACTCATGACTATTTAGCGTCATTTGAACATATGAGTAGAACAAGTTCAATGCTCTATCAAATCTTTCAACATTATAGAGAGAAAGACTTCGCTAAAGTGTTAAAATTATATGATGTCTTCACAGTATTATATTTACTTGATCCTGAAAGCTATGAAACGATACTAGCTAGTGTACGAATTGAATTACATGGCACATTGACCAAGGGAGCTACAGTTGTTGATTACGACTCCCCCTATCCAAATTGTAAAATTGTTACTTCAAGTCTAAATAAGAACTACTGCTCAATATTTAAAGACACAATTAAATAATTCATTTTAATTAAAAAAGCTATAACAAAATGCATTTTTATTACATTTCGTTATAGCTCTCTTTATTTGGTTTCATAAATATTTTGACCAAGTAATTGATAATAAATATGAGAAATAATTGACTCATTTGACACTTTAGAATAATCAACTTTATTCGTAGCCAGCACAATAATATAATCTTCATTAAAATATACCGTGAATATTTGACCAAAAAACACACCATTAATTCGATTGACTTGAGGAGTCGAATAGAATCCATATCTATAAGATTCTGGATATTTAGTGCTCCCAATTTCTTGAAGTAAGGATGTTGTAACTGCTTGATTGAAAATATTATTTTGCTGTAAATCATTAACTAATCTAGCCATATCATGTGTAGACATAAATAAATTTCCTGCACCATAATATTGATCTAATACATTCGGATTCATCGTTTTTAGTTTATTATTTTTTACTTTATATCCAGTAGCCATATTCTTTTTATAAGGCTTTTCATTAAAGAAAGCACTATGCTCTAAATGATAGGGCTCTGCTAATAATTTATAATAATTTTCTACATAAGAATGATGTGTTACTGCTTCTATAACTTGCGCAAGAACTAGATAGTTAGCATCGTTATATAAATGATTATGATAATATTTACTATTAATACCTCTTCTTTGAATATCATGAACTGCCCCATCTAAACTCTTCGTATTAGGATTAGCACTAAATTTATATAAACCACTTCTATGTAACATTAAATCTTTCAATGTAATTGTTTTATTTGTCTTAAACCAAGGCAAATACTTAGTAACAGGGTCATTAATATTAATTTTGTTTGATAATTCTAAGTGCTTGAGTATTAAGCCAGTAGTGAATTTTTGAGCTGATCCAATTAAATACATCGTATTTGCATTGCTTTTTTTCTTACTGTTAATATTTTGATAACCATAACCTTTATCAAGCATTAATTTTCCATCTTTTAAAACTGTAATTGATCCATTGAAATGAACATTTTTTAAATAAGTATTAATTTGTTCAATATTATCATCTTTTGCTTGAACCGTTTTGAGCTTATCGACTGTTTTGTGGTTTTTATCACGATGTTCTATATAAGCCTTGTTATCATTAACATTGTTATATTCACTATCCTTAATACTATAGTTAGTAACTTTAATGACGAATAATGTAATGAGAAGTATTAAAACAATTAATACTAAAATAAAAGCTATAATTTTTAATTTGTTATTTTTCATGGGGTCCCTCTTACGTCTAATATAAAAGTATATCTAAATTAAAACCTATTCTATCTAAATCATTTTTTATTCGTTTAATATTTTATATTATATAACACAACACCATTGAATTCATCTCTCTTTAATCATATACTTATAATTTTTTATTACATCGTACTTTAGTATGATAAAGTACTATCTAATATTGCTTAATCATCTTTTGTAAATTCTATTTTAATAATGTAAATTTTATATTAAACTTAAAGTTGTAATTCTCTCCAAAAAGTAATACAATTTAAGGCTATGAGAGTATACATTATATATAATTGCACCATCCTTACAACTTTGAATACAAGCAAAAAATATAAATTTATTTTTGATTTTATACTTCATGTTAAATAAAAATGTAACGATTTTTTATTTTTCAAATCATAAAATCCCTTATAAAAGATAATATGTATAGGAGCAAATGCTATGAACCGATTTTTAAAATATTTTATGATGCTACTTACACTAGTACTAATCGTTGTTCCTGTAATTTTTATCATCAATTTGTATAAAACTTCTGAAAGTGCAATGCAAGCCTCATATGATAAATCTGATTCGAAGCGTCAATCAAACATACGTGAAGGAAAAGTAAACCCTTCTAAAGATGCAGTTTCAATCTTATTTTTAGGAATTGATGATAATGAAGGACGTCGTAAAAATGGCCAAACTACAGAACATTCAAGAACGGATTCTATGATTCTTTCTACCTTCAGTCCTGAAAAGCGTCAAATACGATTACTTAGTATCCCACGTGATACGATCAGTTATATACCAAAAGTTGGTTATTACGATAAGATAACTCACGCACATGCTTACGGAGGACCTGTAGCTGCTATGGATTCTGTCGAGGCGACATTAAACGTTCCTGTTGATTACTATGTACGAGTAAATATGGATGCTTTCGTTGAGGCAGTTGATGAACTTGGCGGTATTTATTATGACGTACCTTACGACTTAAATGAGCCTAATACAGACGATAGCGGTAGAATTAAAATTAAAAAAGGCTATCAAAAACTTAATGGTGATGAAGCGCTAGCCGTTGCAAGAACACGACATCACGATTCTGATTTAAAACGTGGCGAAAGACAAATGGATTTAATTAAATTATTATTCCAAAAAGCTAAGAGCCTTGATTCATATGATAAATTAGATGATTTAGTACAAATAGTTGGGAAAAATGCGAAACATAATTTAACTTCTTCTGAAATCAAATCTCTAGCATCTATGTACTTATCTGATGACATTGAATTTAAAAAGTCTCAACTCAAAGGTAAAGATGATTACTTACAAAATATTTACTATTATAATCCGAGCGTAAGTAGTATTATGAAATATTCAAATATATTGCGTTCTGATTTAGGACTATCTAAAATAACAGATAAGGATGAATTCTTAGATCAACGCGTTATTAAACAATACGGTACACTTGTACCACTTACACCTCTTGATCAGTCTTTATTGAAAAATAATCAAAAAGATTCATCTTCTTCTGATGATAACAACGATGATTCAACAAATTCAGACAACAATAATGATGTACAGTCATCTGATGAAAATAGTTCAAACTCAAACGAAGATTTTAACCAAGGTAGCCAAGACAATACTCAAAGTGAAAACTACAATCAAACAAATAATACTGATTCATTCAATAACAATCAAAATCAAATTTACTAATTGAGAGGAGCACAAACTATGTCACGTAAAACATATGAAAAAGCTGCTAACATTAATGGTATGTTTAATGTTTTAGAGCAACAAATTATTCATAGCAAAGACATGGCATTATTTAGAAGTGAATTCTTTTACGTTAATCATGAACATCGTGAAAATTATGAAGCATTATTAGTCTACTATGGTGAAAATTCTGTTAATCCAATTGTAAATGGTGCGTGCTACATTCTTGCTTTACCAGAAATCTTCAATAAAGTAGATGTTTTTGAATCGGATTTACCGTTCTCATGGGTTTATGATGAAAATGGTATTACTGAGACAATGCAAAGTATTAGCGTTCCTCTTCAATATCTTATTGCGGCAGCATTAGAAGTTACTGATGTAACATTATTTAAACCTTCAGGCTTTACAATGGGAATGAATAATTGGAATATTGCTCAAATGAGAATATTTTGGCAGTACAGTGCGATTGTTCGCCAAGAAGCCTTATAATAAAACAATTTCCACTCCTTTTTACAAATTTGTTGTAAAAAGGAGTTTTTTTATATCTTTAAATCATATAGAATAACTTTATACTTTTATAAATTTATTTTTTGCAACTTTTAATAATTACATATATATGGGGGGATTAAGATGTTTGAAATAGTAAAAAACAAAGATATGTTATCAGAATGTTTTTATATTAGAAGAGAAGTATTTGTGAAAGAACAAGGTGTTCCCTTGGAAAATGAATTAGATTCATTTGAAGAAGAATCTACACATATTATTGGCTACGACAAAAATCATGTACCTTTTGCATGTGCGAGATTTAGACCTTATAACAACGCAGCAAAAGTAGAAAGAGTTGCTATTTTAAAACCTTACAGAAAAGATGGGTATGGCAAAACAATGATGCACGCTATTGAACGTTTTGCAAAAGATAAAGGATACAATCAATTAGTTTTAAATGCTCAAGTCCAAGCTCAAGGCTTTTATGAGAAACTAGGTTATATTCAAACGGGCCCAGTATTTATTGAGGAAAATATCGATCATATAAAAATGTATAAGAATATTTAAACTATTTATATTCTAAATTCATAGAGAACTTGTAATTAATTAAATAGACTATCTTATTTTTTTAATAGTAGCTTAAACTAATGTATTTTAAATTATCTGTGCTTAGTTATGTAGTCCTTAGTAAAAACATAATTTGTTTACTATATGTAAGAAAGTATTAAAGTTAGTTTACAAATAAGTTAAATCAAATCATAGTCAGAATTTTAATACTATAATAGTATTGTAATAATAAAAATAATGAGGAGTAACAATATGAAAAAAAAGTTTAATTTAAAATTTCCTTCGATGATTGCGATCACATTATTTGGTGCTGCATTTACTTCACAACATGCACATGCAGCTGAAGCGAATCAAAATTCGAATAATACAAATAATGTTATTGATGATCAACAAAATATAGAAAATGCTGAGCAAGTTAAAAAAGAAGTAACTAATTCAGCTCAAAATGTATCAGGGGTACAAACGTATCAAAATCCTTCTGATGTTAAAGCATCTGTTGCTACAGTAAGCAAAACGTATGATGCTAAATTAGATAATTTAACTACAACAAAACAGACTTCACAAGATCAACAAAGTACGCAAAATCAAAGTACTGCTAACACAAACGCTACTAATTCAAATACTGAACAAGCTAAGGTTCAAGATAAAGAGCAAGAAGTTTCAACTTCAAATAAATCTGATCAAAAAACTAATATCAATAACACACAAAGTAATACTGATGCTAATAAGCAAACATTGCAAGCTTCTAAAGACACTTTATCATCGCCTCAAGTTCAGTCAAATGATGATACGTCTGCTAATAGTAATCAAAACACTACACAAAATGTTAATAATCAAATTGATGAAAGTAGCTCTAATTCACAACAAGAGAATAGTTTAACTTCATCAAATAAGAATCAATTGAATTCATCATCTGTTACTCCATCACAAACTAATCAAGTGGCTCAGTCTAACAAGCAAATAGAGTCTGAGCAAAGCAGTGATAAGAAAGTAAGTACTTATAGTAATAATGATAATAATGCAACTCAAGTAAACGTAGATCAAACTAAAACATCACAAGAAGCTAATACGAAGAATGCATCAGCATCAAAAACAACTCAAACATCTACATCTAACAGTACACAATCAGGTTATTCTGGATTTAGATCAGTTGGTGGCAAAGGTGGTCCAGCTACTTCAGTAAAAACAGTTCAACGTTATGCAGCTAAAGCAACTACATCATCTTTACCGAAATATAAACCACAAGTAAGTTCATCAATCAACAACTATATTCGTTCGAATAACTTACAAGCACCTAAAATCGAAGAAAATTATTCATCTTATTTCCCTAAATATGGATATCGTAATGGTGTAGGTAAACCAGAGGGTATTGTAGTTCATGATACAGCTAATGATAACTCAACTATTGATGGCGAAATTAATTACATGAAAAACAATTACAACTCAGCTTTCGTTCATGCATTTGTAGATGGTAACCGTATTATAGAAACTGCCCCTACTGACTACCTATCATGGGGTGCGGGTCCATATGCTAATGATCGTTTTATAAATGTTGAAATTGTTCATACACATGACTATGCTTCATTCGCTAAATCAATGAATAACTATGCAGATTATGCTGCAACACAATTACAATATTATGGATTAACACCTAATAGTGCTGAAAATGATGGTCAAGGTACAGTTTGGACTCACTATGCAATTAGTCGATTCCTAGGTGGTACAGACCATTCTGACCCACACGCTTACCTACAAAGCCATAATTATACTTATAATGAATTATACGATTTAATTAATGAAAAATATTTAATTAAAACAGGCCAAGTAGCACCTTGGGGTACTACTTCAAGTAGTAGCTCATCTAATACCAATAAAGGTGGTTCAAGTAATAGTGGTTCCACTACTACAGCACCTAAATTAACTGTTAAGTCAAATAGTGGCTTAGCTCAAATTAAAACTGATAATAGTGGTGTTTACACAACAGTTTATGATGATAAAGGTAAAGCTACTAACCAAGTTCATAACACTTTATCTGTAACTAAATCTGCCACACTTGGCAAAGATAAGTATTATCTAGTATCTGACTACAATAGTGGTAAAGTTTACGGTTGGGTTAAGCAAGGAGAAACCGTTTATAATACAGTAAAATCTCCTGTAAAAGTAAACCAATCATATAATATAAAATCAGGTGCTACGCTATATACAGTGCCATGGGGTAACTATAATCAAGTAGCTGGAACTGTTTCAAAATCTAATACAGCACCATTTAAAGCAACAAAGTCTCAACAAGTTGGCAAAGCCACTTATTTATATGGGTCTTTAAATGGTAAAAATGGATGGGTTAGCCAAGCATTTCTATCTAATATAACTAAACCATCTTCTGGAAGTAAAACACCTACTGTAGATAATACTTTAAAAGTATCGAATCTTAAGAATACATTAGGTCAAGTTTCTACTAAAAATAAAGGAACGTATACAACTGTTTATGATAAAAATGTGAAAGCTAACGCAACTATTGGTGGAAAAACGTACAACATAACTAAGAAAGCTACGTTGAACAATAAAGATTATTACTTAATTTCTGATTATAATGGTAATACTTCACGTGGTTGGGTACCTGCTTCAGAAATTTCTATTAAAACTACAACACCTAACAAAACTAATGCCACTTATTACGATATTAATGGAAATGCAAATATTTACGACACACCTTGGGGAACAGCTAAACAAGTTAAAGCTACAGTACCTTCAAGTGGTAAACAGTTAAAATCAATTGATAACCTTAAAGTTGGTAATGAAACATACTTACACGGTGTAATCAACAATATTTGGGGTTGGGTTAAATCAACTGATGTTAAACAAACACCTAAAGTAAATGCTAAATTTGCTGTAAACACTAAAGCTACTAAGCCATCTACTGCATCAACTCAAACTGTGTCGAAAGTAGCTCAAGTTAATGCGAACAACAGCGGTGCACGTGCAACTGTTTATGATAAAATAGGTAAAAATGCAACTAAGTATGCTAATCGTACTTTCAACGTTTCTAAAGAAAAAACAATTGATGGTAATACTTATGTGTTACTTCAAAATACTACGACAAATACACCTTTAGGTTGGTTCAATGTTAAAGACTTGAAAGTTCAAAACTCTAGTTCTGAACAAAAAACATCAGGTACTTATAAAATTAACAACAAAAATAATGGTCTATACTCAATTGCGTGGGGTACAAACCAACAACGTTTAGATAATAAAGATTTAGCTAATAAATCATTTAAAGTATCTAAATCAGTTGTTATTGGAAACACAACTTATCTATACGGTACAGTTAACGGTAAAACTGGTTGGATCGCTAAGAATGACTTAACTTCATCAAATACTTCATCAGATAATGGTGAAAAATATCAATATGAATTTATTATCAACACTACTAATGGTTATTACTATGATGACCCTAGTTCAGCTAAAGCAACTTCATTAAAAGCTTTTAATGAACAAATTTTCCAAGTAACAAATCGTAAAGTCGTTAATGGTAAAACTTGGTATTATGGTAAATTAAGTAATGGCAAATATGTATGGATTAAAGATACTGATTTGAAAAAAGAATTAGTTAAATATTCAAAATCATATAGAACATTAAATCAAGCTGTATCACTTCAACAAAATGCGTACGGGGCTCCACCACAAGTTCAAAGAAACGGTTATGGTTGGTCAAACGCAACTTATAGTGAAATTAAAAATGCTATGAACACAGAAAAATTAGCTAAAGATGATACGCTTAAATACCAATTCTTACGCTTAGATCGCCCGCAAAACCTTTCTGTAGCAAGTTTAAATCAATTACTTAAAGGTAAAGGTGTTCTTGAAAATCAAGGTCAAGCATTCAGTCAAGCTGCTGCTACTTCAGGTATCAATGAAATTTACTTAATTGCACATGCATTAATTGAAACTGGTAATGGTCAATCTCAATTAGCTAAAGGTGCAAATATCGTAAATAACTATGTTACTACTAATAATGCTACAAAATATCATAATGTATTTGGTATAGCCGCTTTTGATGCTAATCCACTATACAATGGTATTAATTATGCTAAGCAAGCTGGTTGGAATACAGTGTCTAAAGCGATTATTGGTGGTGCTAAATTTATAGGTAAAGACTATATTAAAGCAGGCCAAAACACGCTATATAAAATGCGTTGGAATCCAGACCACCCTGCTACACATCAATATGCAACTGATATTAATTGGGCTAATGCTAACGCTCAATATTTAAAACAACTTTATAATGAAATTAAAGCTGTTGGTAAATATTTTGATATCTCAAGCTATAGTAATTAAATAACTATATTCACTAATAAATTGAATGAGACATAAAATTCTCATTTGAATAACCAAGATTCTAGGACATTAAGTTCTTGGATAAATTAAAAAGACAATTTCTATTGATAATCTATAGAAATTGTCTTTTTATAATTATTTTAATTATATATGTTGCTAGTTCGTACAATTTTAAATATTGAATTAAAAGTTATATTCTTTATGCACATTTTGCTGTACTAAAAAAGCCCTATCGCTATAATGATCATTTGGCTAAATTCATTAAGACAATAGGACTCATTTATTTAAATATATATGTGACGACTATTTAGCTTATCTAATAGTTGATTTAAACTTTGTATTTCTTCCTTACTTAGACACTGACAACGTGCTTCTATTAACTCACATCTTGCCGTATTGATTTGTTGAATCAAATTACGAGCTTCTTCTGTTAGGCATAAGTCTTTGCAACGTAAATCTTCATGAGATTGTTGACTAGTTATATATCCTTTTTGCACTAATTTCTTAATCCATCTAGATACAATGGATTGCTCTCTACTAATCTTCATCGTTAAATCATATTGCGACAATCGATCATAACTATATAAAATTCTCAATAGTTCTAATTGATCATTTGTAATATCTGTACGCTGTCCAAAACGTCTATTAACCAAATTAAGGTCATTATTAGTTAGTGTAATAAGTTTTTCTAGTTGATTATACATTGTTGTTCTACTCCACTTTTGTAATTGATAATACTATTATACTATGATTTTTTTATATGTCATGTACTTTCAATATTTTGTCACAATACAATTCTAAATAATTCAATTTTAATTTCATTAAGTTTTAAAGCATCTCGCTAAATATATATTTAAACTATGAATCATTGCTATATTCCATTGCTATTTATAGTTAGGATTGTCCTTATTAAGGTAATAATTACCTGCATTTAAATAACTTGCAAATGCAGACCAAAGTACATATGGAATCTGTAATAATCCAGCCACTCGATGTATTTTAAACATTGATACTGCGTTAGCAAATACTGAGATAAACAACATGATACTTTCAATTAATGCAATACCTCTTACTTTCTTTTTAAAATAAAGTATCGACCACAAATAGTTTAAAGTTAACTGCGTATAATGTGTCACTTTAATTCGAGTTGTCTTGGTTTTATTTTTAGTAGTGATTAAATAAGAAACGCCCATTAATAAATATAATATTGGCCATACGATTGGAAATGCTTTTGTAGGTGGAGAAAATGGTGGTTTCCTAAAATTTTTGTAGTCCTGTTGTGATTCCTTTGCTATGATTCGACCGATGATACTCCCACCTACCATTGGATGTATCAGCTTAATGATGTCTTTTAATATGTTAATATTAATCCACTCCTTTAATGTGATAACTTGCTCTTCCCTATTATGCAAATACTATTCATATTTAAATCTATTTTTCTAAAATCAAATAGAATTTACATACAAGTAATAGTTATTACCCAACATTTCATCCTAAATTGTTGCATTTCAATGTTAATATATACTAAATTAAATACAGTTATTAATTAAAAAAGGAGACAATCGTATGTCGATGGATACAAAAAGAGATTACTTTTTCGATAACGCGCGCGCCATCCTTATCTTTTTAGTCGTATTCGGTCATATGATTCAACCTTATACTTCTGAAAGTAAATACTTATCTGCATTATATTTGTTAATTTATAGTTTCCATATGCCATCGTTTTTATTTATCTCTGGATACTTTGCGAAACATTTAGATAAACCACATTACCTAGAGAATGTAGCTAAAAAGTTAATTGCACCATACGCTATATTTTATGCATTCTTTTCTATCTATTATTTTGTAACTGGTAAAAGTGATGCAATTCAAATGGACCCTTTTAATCCTGTATTTGCTTTGTGGTTCTTACTTACATTATTTTGTTTCCATGTCATCCTTGTCATAGTACGTCGCTATAAAGCATATTATGTATTACCTGTCGCTTTGATTATTTCAATACTTGCAGGTTTTTCTGATGATATCGATGGTTATATGAGTATTTCAAGAACAATCGTATTTTTCCCGATTTTTTATGTTGGTTATTTAACAACGCGAGCTCATACTCAATTATTGAGAAATAAAAAATTAAGGCTAATTTCAATCATTGTACTTATTATATTTTTCATCGTTTACTATATACACCCAATCAATTCAGATTGGCTTTTAGGTAGTAGTCCCTATACTTCACTTGAAAATAATAATGAAGATGTGTACAGCCCATTGAAAAGACTATTGCTATACTTCGTTATCTTTGTAGCTATGTTCTCATTCCTCAATTTAATGAGTAATCATGAACGTGTTTATACTTATATAGGAAATCGCACAATGTACGTCTATTTATTACATGGTTTAGTTATAGGTATAGTTAGAGGATTGGAAATATATCCTTTTAAAGATCATATATCAATATTCACTTACGGTTATTTAATTCTCATTTCAGTATTAATTGTATATTTACTATCGACGAACTTTGTTTGTAAATGGACGAATCCTTTAATTAATTTAAAGAAACCTTCTTCTTTTAGAGGATAATAAAAAAATTAAATACAAAAGGACTTACCAAATTATGGTGACTAAAAAATATGTTATTATAAGATTATTCTAAAAATTTTGTAGTAACATTTAAAGTTACTATAATTTGGTTTTTTTGAGGTGTAAAAAATGAAATTATCTTTAAATACGAATTCCAAATTTTTAAGAGCACCAAGTATACGTCAGTTCTCTAATCGTATGAAGCACATTGATGATTGTGTGAATTTAACGATTGGTCAACCCGACTTTCCTATGCCAGATGTGGTAAAAGAGGCATACATCAATGCGATCAAAGAAGATAAAACTAGTTACTCACACAATAAGGGATTGCCGGAAACTCGACAGGCAATAAGTAATTATTTCAAAAATAAGTACGGTTTTTATTATAGTGAAGAGGAAATCATTATTACGAATGGCGCGAGTGAAGCACTTGATACGTCATTGCGAAGTATTATCGAACCTGGAGATGAGATATTAATTCCAGGACCTATTTATGCAGGCTACATTCCTTTAGTTGAAACATTAGGTGGTAAGCCTATTTATATAGATACTACAAATACAGAATTTAAAATCACTCCAGAATTAATTGCGCAACATTATACTGATAAAACAAAAGCAATTTTGCTGAATTATCCTACGAATCCAACTGGTGTGATATTAGAACGTGATGAAGTAAAAGGCATTGTAAATTATTTGAAAGAAAAAGAAATTTTTATTATTAGCGATGAAATTTATGCTGAAAATACTTTCAAAGGTAATCATGTCTCATTTGCAGAATTTGAGGAAATTCGTGATCAATTATTACTTATTGGTGGGTTAAGTAAGTCTCACTCAGCTACCGGTATTCGTATAGGCTTCTTACTAGGTCCTGAGTATCTAATTGAAAAGTTAACATTTATGCATGCATATAATTGTATATGTGCAAATGTACCATCACAAATCGCATGTATTGCTGCACTTAATGAAGGATTAGATGCGCCTCAATATATGAACCGAGCTTATATAGAGCGTCGTAACTATTTAGTAAATAAATTAAAAGAATTGGGCTTCGAATTGGATGCTCAACCTGAAGGTGCTTTTTATATATTCCCAAGTATTCGTAACTATACTTCTGATGATTTTGATTTCTGTGTCAAAGTGCTTGAAGAAGCACACGTAGCAATGGTTCCCGGATCATCATTCACCGATATGGGTAAAGGTTACATTCGTATCTCTTATGCATATGACATGGATGTCTTAAAAGAGGGTATGCGTCGATTAGAAAGATTCTTAAAAGCAAACTACAATATATAACCTTAATTAAAAAAGGACACTTAAAATAGTGGTTAACTGTCAATCAGTTTATCACTATATAAGTGTCCTAAAATTATACTTTTTATTTTACCGTTACTGATTTATGGGAATTTAGGAAATTGATCAAAGTCTGGATCACGTTTTTCTTTAAACGCGTCACGACCCTCTTTAGCTTCATCAGTAGTGTAGTAAAGTAATGTAGCATCTCCAGCCATTTGTTGTAATCCAGCCAAGCCATCAGTATCCGCATTCATAGCAGCTTTTAAGAAACGTAAAGCTGTTGGAGAGTGTTTCATAATTTCTTTACACCATTGAACTGTTTCATCTTCGATTTGATCTAACGGTACCACTGTATTAACTAAGCCCATGTCTAAAGCTTCTTGTGCATTATATTGGCGACATAAGTACCAAATTTCACGTGCTTTTTTATGACCAACGATTCTTGCTAAGTAACCAGAACCATAACCAGCATCGAATGAACCTACTTTAGGACCTGTTTGTCCGAAAATAGCATTATCAGCAGCGATTGTTAGGTCACATACTACGTTTAATACGTTACCACCACCGATGGCATAACCTCTAACCATTGCGATAACTGGTTTAGGAATGACACGGATTAAACGTTGTAAATCTAATACATTTAAACGTGGGATTTGGTCTTCGCCTACATAACCACCATGTCCACGTTTCTTTTGGTCACCGCCAGAACAAAATGCTTTGTCACCTTCACCTGTTAAGATGATTACAGAAATGTTTTGATCATCACGTGCACGACTAAATGCATCAATCATCTCAGCAACTGTTTTAGGTGTAAATGCATTTCTTACCTCAGGTCGATTAATCGTTACCTTAGCAATTCCTTCGTAGAATTCATATTTTATTTCATCATATTCTCTAAGTGTTTCCCACTGTCTAGTCATTTTGCTCCTCCTTTAAAAAACCTAATACTATTGTATCAAATTCCGCTTTATCTTCCACATGAATTGTATGACCTACATTTGAAAAAGAATGGATTTGACTATATTTCATATCCCTATTCATAGCTTGACCAGTTTTTACAAATTTTTGGTCTAATTCACCAGTTAAAATAAAGCAAGGTATTTGAATATTATCAATTTGTTCCCATAAATTAGGCATTTGACCAGTACCATAATCACGCAATGCTTTTGCTAATTTATGTGGATTTTGGGATAATCGCATTTCTCTTATAGCCGACTTTTTATCTTTATCTAATTCATATTGCGTATAAAATAGTGGTAATTTTTCCCAATCATTAACGAATACCTCTAACCCAGCAATATCTAATACTTTCGCTCTTGCTGCATCTATTTGTTGACGCTCATGTCGATTATTTTCATCTTTGATTCCTGGGGAACTACTTTCAATTATCAATTTTGACAAAGAGCATTTACCGTACAACGCATAATACAAGGCCACTCTGCCACCCATTGAATATCCGAGTAAAGTAATATCATAAGATTTGTATATATCTAATAACTCATCTAATTGTGTCGTAATGTATGGAAAGTCCCAAGTTACATCAATTGGTGATTGATCTTGTCCATGCCCTGGTAAATCGATTGTAAGAACATTAGCCTCTTGTAAAAAATATTGAACATCATCATTAAACGTACGACTATCACTAATAAAGCCATGTAAAAGTACTAATAACTGATTTGAATTGTTTTGTGATTGATAGAAGTTATAGTGTAACATTTAGAATACCACTCAATTTCTTATATAGAATTTGATGTTGTGACATATTGTCATCACGATTGGTTACCATTTCGTAAATATGTGAATTCATATGTGATAGCTTTTCTTGAGTGAGATCTGCCACAGTATTAAATCGTTTGAATGTAAAATCATAAAGTAATGCTGTATATTCAAAATTCAATCCAGTCGGTGTTCCAAACAAACGTTCAAAATATGCTTCAGCAGATGCTTTTTGTGGAAGATATGAGAATATACCGCCACCATCATTATTAAGTAAAACAATATTTAAATTAATATTATTAATTTTAGCCATTAAAAGACCATTCATGTCATGATAGAATGCTAAATCGCCGATTATCAGCGTGATTTTCTTGTGTACAGCCATTCCAATAGCAGTTGATACAACTCCATCGATACCATTTGCACCACGATTCGCATATACTTCAACTTCACTATTATAAAGTAGATTATCGACATCACGAACTGGCATACTGTTACTTACAAAAATAGCATCGTCTTTAGTTAATTTATCAATTAATATTTTTACAAATGCCGCTTCATCTGTTGCATTTGTCATATGTTTATCGATTGTATTTCTAGCCTGTGATTCAAGTGTTCGCCACATGTTTATCCAGTCTTTTCGATCGACAGCTGCTTCTTCGATAAGATTTCTAAAGAAATCATTTGCAGATATTTCATATGAAATACTCGGTGGCGTTGGAAATACATCTATCTTGTCATTATTCTGCACTAAAATTTGATATGCATTTGTGCGCTTAAGCCATTGATTTAATTTTTTTGAGATAACAGGTTTACCAACTCTTATTACGAAATCAACATCTAAGTCGAGTCCTGCACGATAGTATAAATCATATGTCGTAATCACATTTGGATGATTATACTTACGTAATTGACTTAATGGATCTGCAAGTATAGGTATGTCATGCACGGTCGCATAAGTAAGTATTTGATCGATAGCTTGATGTTGCATATCACCAACTATTATTAACCCTTTTTTCTCTTTTAATATATGTCTGATGTCTTGAACATTAATATTTTTTTGATAATGCGGCAGCTTTTTAGTATAAGATGTTAGCCACTCTTGTCTTTCTAAGTTAGGTGTTAATGGCTCTCTAAATGGTAAATTAAAATGAATAGGACCTCTATGTGGACCATATAGATACTGACTTGCAATTTGCATTTGATAATAAATTGCGTCTAGCATGTAATCAGTACCATCTGCTACAGGCATATCAAATTGAAAATTAACATAATTTGCGAACATATTAACTTGATTAATTGCTTGTGGTGCCCCCACACTTCTTAATTCATGTGGACGATCACTTGTTAATACAATTAAAGGTATACGACTGATTTGGCTCTCTGCAATTGCTGGTGTATAATTTGCCGCCGCAGTACCAGAGGTACATAAAATAGCTACAGGGCGTTCGCTACCTTTTATTAAGCCTAAAGCAAAAAACGCTGCACTACGTTCATCAGGATGTATCCATGTCTTAATATTAGGATGTGCTTCAAAAGCAATGGCCAATGGCGTTGATCTTGAGCCGGGACTAATTACAACTTCACGTACGCCATAGGCATATAACTCCGAAGCAAATGTATATACTTGTTTTGTTAGTGCGTCATTATGATTCATTCTTATCCACTACTCCTAAAGCATTCATCATCGGTGAAAATTTAACCGCAGTTTCAGCTAACTCACTATCAGGGTCAGAATCTTTTACGATACCACACCCTGCAAATAACGTGGTTTGATTTTGTTTTATTAACATTGAGCGTATTGCTACAATAAATTCACAATCATCATTCATGTCGATATAACCAACTGGTGCGCCGTATAAGCCTCGTGTTCCAAATTCATTTTCTTCAATAAATTTGAGTGCTTCATTTTTAGGGTAGCCACCTAAAGCTGGTGTAGGATGCATTTCATCAATTAGTCCTATAAAGGAATTGTTTTTTAACTGACCTTGAATTTGAGTATATAAATGATATAGATGGTCGTTTTTTAAAATATTAGGTGAATGATTATATTCAATATTATCAACATAAGGCGTTATGTCATCTAGAATACTTTTAACTACAAAATCATGTTCACCTAAATTCTTTTTATCTTTTAGAAATGCTTGTATATTTTTTTCATCTTCGTCTATGTCGTTAGATCGCTTAATCGTACCAGCTACAGCTTTTGTAGATAGAACACCGTCTTCTACTTTTAAAAGTTGTTCTGGCGTTTGTGAAAAGAATACAGATTGATTGGATTCTAAAATGAATAAATAGCTGTTTCTTTCACTTTGTAATGCTCGATTAAGCACATAAGGTATATTAATTGGTTTATCAAATTTAATCAAACGACGTCTTGCAAGAACGATTTTTTTATTTTCATCAAGCTGAGCAATCGCATCCCTAACGAGTTCTTTCCACTCATCAACATAGATATCTTCCATTCGTAAGATATTCCCCAATGTTTCATCATGTTCAGCTTTAGCAATTTGAGTTTCTTCAAAGTAATTCACTACTTCTTTAAACTGTTCAATATCAAATTGGGCTCTTTCAACTGTATATGTCAGATAAGTAGTTTGTCCGATATTTGATATTAAAACTTGAGGTATTACAAAATGATTAATGCCAAATTCACGCCATTCATCATCAGATTTATGGCTAGAAAATTGAAATCCTCCAATGACTTTCAAATGATGCTTTTCTATATCCGGGTGTACCAATTCAATATCTTTTTTAAATTTTTCCCACTCACGAAAGATCGATTGCTTATTATCAAAGTTATTTTTGAATCTTTGAACAGCATGATAGCCGAAAAATGAAGACGCATTATCATTTAAGCGAAAATAAAAGCGATCTCCTGCCTGAGATTCTGTTAAATTGAATAATTCATCAGGTGCAAGTTCTCTATCAATTTTCACTTCAACAGATACCCAGCTTTTGTTACTTTCATATATTGACTCAATAATGTCATCTTCCTTTATATTCGCAGCCATTCATTTCACTTCTTTCATTATCTATTTTTTCTCATTACAATATTGTATCATTTTTAACTATTTATGGTGGCATAATTGCTTAATCTTCTAGAGAAATATTTCACGTTGATTGACCTTTATTTACTATTCCTTTAAAATACATATGTTAAAACAATATACAATAAGAGGTAGATCAAATTATGGCAAATCAATATCAACAATATTCTACTGTTAGAAAATATTGGCATTTGATGCGACCTCATACTTTAACTGCTGCTGTTGTACCAGTTTTAGTTGGTACTGCAACTGCAAAACTTTTTTTATTAGGTAGTCAAGATAACATCAAATTCATGTTATTTATTGCAATGTTAATCGCTTGTTTACTTATCCAAGCTGCAACAAACATGTTTAATGAATACTACGACTTTAAAAAAGGTTTAGATGATCACACTTCCGTTGGTATCGGTGGTGCTATCGTAAGAAATGGTATGAGTCCAAAACTTGTCATGAATCTAGCAATTGCTTTTTATATCGTTGCTGCATTGCTTGGTATCTTTTTAGCAGCGAATAGTTCATTTTGGATTATTCCAGTAGGAATCATCTGTATGGCAATTGGCTATTTATATACAGGTGGCCCAATGCCAATTTCTTGGACACCTTTTGGTGAACTGTTTTCTGGTTTATTCATGGGTATGATTATTATTTTATTAGCGTTCTTCATACAAACTGGCAATATCAATAGCTTTGTGGTTTGGATTAGTATTCCAATAGTAATTACAATTGGTCTAATTAACATGGCTAATAATATACGCGACAGAGTCAAAGACCAAGCGAGTGGACGTAAAACTCTACCTATTTTATTAGGTAAACGCGCATCAATTACATTTATGGCAGTTATGTATATCATTGCATACGTTTTCGTTGTCTATACTGCATTATTTGTAGATGGTGGTTCACTATTTTATCTACTTGTCTTGTTATCATTCCCTATGCCAGTTAAAGCCTTTCGTCGTTTCAAAAAGAATGATACACCTGCAAGTATGATGCCTGCTATGGCTGCAACTGGAAAAACAAACACAATTTTTGGTGTATTATACGCTTTAGGTATTTATATTAGTGCCCTATTAGGTGGCATTTAATATCCTGAGATAAATTTTTAATATTTCATAGTAAGGAGATTCGGAGTGAGTCAATGAAACTAATTATAGTTTCTGTCTCCTCCGTTTTATTTTTTACCTATGAAGAATAAACCATATGTAAATATTGATGGCCATACAACTCTATATCCTCAGTCCATTTAAAACCTAAGCGTTCGTATAATTTCTTAGCTCTTGGATTATCGTAGTCACAACTTAAGCTCCACTTTCTATCTGGGTATGTAGATATTAAATAATTAAATAATTTAGTTGCAATACCCTGTCCTCTATATTCCGAGAATGTTGCAACAGCCTCAATGTACCATTCATCATCTTTAGATTCTTTCAAAGGTAATGGCGTACCTAGTGCTTTTATGTCTTCTTCCAACGGTAATTTATTCCATGTAGCTTCTAACTCTAATTCTTTATCACCCTTATATGCTATGATGCATCCTGCAACATGATTGTCTTGCTCATATACCCAAATGTTATTATAATTCGTTCTATATTTAATATTGACTATACTTTCTTCAATTGCATGAATAACACGTTCTTTTGTAATTTCTTGTACAATATCTAGTTCCATATCATGCCAAATGATATAACATAATTCCGCTATTTGCTTACTGTCGCTCGGACGTGCTTTTCTGATCAATTTCCCATTCTCCTCTCCATTAGCTTGTTAACTATATTATATAAAATTTACAAATAATAATAAATTAATTGCAGTAAATTGAAACATTTTGATTGTAATTATAATCATTTTTTCAATCACCTCAGTAATATTTGATTTAATTTTTGAAATGCTTAAAATATGAGATTAAGGAGGCAACAAAGTTATGAGAGTTAATAAAACATTATATGTATTATGTTCTTTATTTTTGGGTGGTGTCGGCATTCATAAATTTTACGCAGACAAAGTGTGGCAAGGCGTGCTTCATTTAGTGTTCTTTTGGACTACTATTCCAACCATTATTTCAATTATCCATGGTATTATCATAATCTTTACAACTAAAGCTGATCAAAATGGCTATATATTTATACCAAATAACCGCCATTCAAAAATTTAATCAGTAATTTTAGAAATTATCTTTAATAATGTGTAGAACGGGTAAACTCAAATAAACATAAAAAAAGGAGTAAGCTAGTATGAATATTATCAAACGCGTACTTAGAATTGTTATAACAGGATATTTAGTAAAATGGATTCGTAATAAAATTGAGGGAAAATCAAACGGTGGTCAAAAATAAAATGTAAAAAGGTCTATTCGCTAACTTTGATTTAAGTAGTGAATAGACCTTTTATAATGAGTTACAGGATCCTAATTTACTCATTGAGAAATGCCTCCAGATTTTTATATTCAGTAGTATAGTTAATAAAATCTTTTTCGTTCTTATTAATCAACGCTTCATCAATCAATTTCATTAACTGTTTCTTTCGTCCTTGACGAAGTGCCTCTTCAATGACTAGCTCAACGCCTAAATCATTAACTGTCGTTACAAAATCTTCTAGTGTCGTATTTTTGACATCCGTGTTGTGATTCATTGTAATCACTGCCTTTCTTTTTTGTATAAGGATAGTATACAAGCTTTTATTTTTTAAATCAATCGAATATTCTGACTTTTCACAAAAAATAAGTGTAATTTTATATGTAATGATTATCTTGACAACATATAAAAATTTTATATAATAAATTTATATTATTAATCGTTGAGTTTTTAGCGCTTAATAATGATATAAATTTAAGGAGGTTAAGAGATGACAAATATTTCTCAAAGCCAAAATACTGTATATATTATTCGAAAAGGAGATATGATAATCAAACCCGTCATTGATGATTATGAGCAAACAAAAGGATCAGAAATATGGAAATATGATTCCACAATAGTTTCAAGCCCATTCAAAACACAAAAAATCGTCGAACGCTCATGTAAATTTTATGGTAATAGCTATATTAGTAAGAAATCCGAAACACAACGAATTGCCGGCATTACTAGTAAACCACCTATTTTATTGACTCCTCTCTTCCCCACTTATTTTTCCCTACGCATTCAGACCGTTTAGAAGAAAACATGTGGATTAATATGCATTATGTACATGAAATTAAACCTCTTAAAAATCGAAAATGTAAAATTATTTTTGCAAATCATCAAACATTAACACTTAATGTTTCCTACCACAGTATTTGGCACCAATACTCTAACTGCATTTTTTATTATTACATGGTCGATAAACAATCTCGTATGAAGTCAAACAATCCAGAAATGCCAATTGATTATGAGAAAACGACTTTAAATATTTTCGAAGCACTTTCACATTATTCACTATTACAAGATAAATAGTTTTACGTTTAATTTTAAATCATACGGGACTTTTATATTAATATAGTGTAAATGTTCCGTATATTTTTTAAATATAATCCCTTGCAAATTTTAAGTTTATTGATATAATAATATTTGTGCTCATAGAGATACATTATATAAATACATATTATTCCGCAGTAGCTCAGTGGTAGAGCTATCGGCTGTTAACCGATCGGTCGTAGGTTCGAATCCTACCTGCGGAGCCATATGGAAACGTACTCAAGTTGGCTGAAGAGGCGCCCCTGCTAAGGGTGTAGGTCGCGAGAGCGGCGCGAGGGTTCGAATCCCTCCGTTTCCGTCATTTTAAACCCTCCATTTATTGGAGGGTTTTTTTACATTTCTATTTTCCACTCATAAAAGCTAATTTACTCCTATTTCATTTTCAAATAAACTATTTATTAAATTATTAATTTACTCTTTAACATTAATTTTACGTTAGAACTTACATTAATTTAAAATATTAAAAAATTTAAAATTTAAAAATATTTCGTTCCATATGTCTAATTTATATAATATACTTATTTGTATAAAATATAAATTTTGAAGGAGAATGTTAAATAATGGCTGATCGACATTTTGAGAGCAATGAAGAGCAAAGACAATGGCAACAATTTCAAGATTACCAACAGCATAAGTCCAATAAGAAAAAAGGATGGTTATGGGGATGTGGTGGTTGTGGTGGTTGCCTAGTTTTATTAATCCTTATCATAATAGGAATATCAGCTTGTACTGCTTCTTTTAGTAATTCTAATAATAGTCTTAATTCTAATAATACTGAGCAACAAAGTTCAAATGATTCTGATGCTACTAGAGAACAAAAATCGGCTCTTAATAAAGCTAAGACATATTCTGATGTTATGCATATGTCTAAACAAGGTATTTATGATCAATTAACATCTGATGCGGGAGAAAAATTCCCAGAAGATGCTGCTCAATATGCAATTGATAATCTTAAAGTTGATTATAAGAAAAATGCTTTAGAAAAAGCTAAGGATTATGCAAATCAACAAGATATGTCTAATGATGCAATTTATGATCAACTCACTTCTAGTTACGGTGAAAAGTTCACACAAGAAGAAGCGCAATATGCTATTGATCATTTAAATAAATAAAAATATAGCGGCTATAGGTTAAATCCTATATAGCCGCTTAGTTATATTAATAAGACATCAATTTTAAAATATCTTCTTTTTCAATAGCGCCAAAATAATGATAGAAATCAAACTCTTCCATAGCTTCCTTAATGTGATTGTAATCATGCAAAACGCCAACAAGTGCGTTCTCCAACTCTGTTACATCACCTTCACCAAAGAAATCTCCAAATATTCTAGCATGTTCAATTTTGCCTTTTTTAACATCGAATTTAATTTGTACAAATCCTTTTTCAAATTTTTCATCGCGTTCAAAATTATACTTAGGATTTCGACCGTAGTTCCATTCCCAGGTACGGTATTTCTCATTACTTAATGCTTCTATATTCTTCCAATCTTCGTCTGTTAACTTATATTCTTCAACTTCATGTTCACCAAAAATTGTTTTTAGAATAATTTGTTTAAAGTCATCAATTGAAATCGATTCTTCTAAAAATTCATCGATATTTGCTACACGCTTACGCACAGACTTAACACCTTTAGATTGAATTTTTTTAGGATTAACTTTCAATGCATTTTGTACTTCTCCCAAGTCACTATTTAACATTAATGTGCCGTGACTAAACATTCTATCTTTAACTTTAACCATGGCATTCCCTGAAATTTTAGCTTGCCCTACTTGAATATCATTACGACCAGTCATTTCAGCATCTACACCCATTGATTGAAGTGCTTGTACGATTGGCTCTGTAAACTTTTTGAAATTATGGAAGCTATTACCGTCATCATCTGTAATAAAACTAAAATTTAGATTACCTTGGTCATGGTATACAGCTCCACCACCTGAAATACGGCGTACAACATGTATGTTATTTTCATCTACATATTGTTTATTAACCTCTTCTATAGTATTTTGATTTTTTCCGACAATGATAGACGGTCCATTTACATAAAATAGAAAGTAACTGTCATCCGAAGGTAAATGTTTTAGCACGTACTCTTCCATGGCAAGGTTAATTGTAGGATCAGTAATATTATTATTGCTTACAAATTTCATCTATATCTCTCCTTTGACTCTCTCGTATATGCCCTTAGTTTAGTTATGCCTTATATTTAGTTATTTTGCCAATTATTTACTCAAATTTGACATTATTTTCATAATTAAAATATTATTTGCCATTTTTAGCATATATTTGTTTATTATTATGCAAATTTTTAGTACAATATAGCCTAGTTATGAATTTAGGAGGACTCCGTATGACTGTTGCAGAAGTAGGAAATATCGTAGAATTTTATGACGGTTTAAGAGGCCGTGTTGAGAAAATTAATGACAATTCAGTTATTGTAGACTTAACAATTATGGATAACTTCAATGAATTAGACTTACCAGAAAAAACAGTTATTAATCATAAACGATATACTATCGTTGAATAAGAAGGTATACATTAAAATGAAAAATATATCAAAAGCTTTAATTTGGTTTATAGCAAGTTTCATTGTATTCCATTTGATTTTATTTGTTATGTGGGGAGAGCATCAAGAGTACTGGTATCTATACACTGGTATTATGTTAATTGCAGGTATTAGTTATGTATTTTACCAAAGAGATATAGAATCCAAACGACTTTTAACTTCTATCGGAGTTGGTATCGCTACAGGTATCGTCTTGGTTATAATACAATTAATTTTTTCATTACTTACACCACAAATAACATATGCAGAACTTATTAAAGAATTATCAAGAACAGGTGTTTATTTCAAATGGCAGATGTTAGTGACGTTAATTTTTGTAATTCCTTGTCATGAGTTATACATGAGAACTGTTTTACAAAAAGAACTGACTCAATTTAAACTGCCTACTTGGTTAATCATCTTGATTACTGCATTATGTTCTAGTTCTTTATTTATTTATTTAGATAAATGGTGGATAGTGGCATTTATTTTTGTAGCTCAGTTAGTATTATCATTGAGTTATCAATATACACGTCGCATCGTAACTACCTCTTTAGGACAAATTGTGGCAATTATACTATTATTAATATTTCATGGATAAAAAACTTTTCTTAGTTTTAACTAAGAAAAGTTTTTTTGAAGTAATTTACAATTTAAATACGTTTACTTATATGAGTACTGTTTTTAATACGCTATTGAAAAATTAGAATCCAACTTTAAATAATAATCAGGTTGATTTAGCTTTTCAGCGATAAGTGAACTCATCGGTCGATCATATGTGGAATGAAGTATTGATTCATCTTCCAAGTATTGACGATAATTTCTATAACAATAATCTGTCATTGTAACTCTATACTTTTCATCTAACTCAATATTTTTTATATTCACTCTATCAAAACGAGGCGCTGACATATCTACCTCATAATCAAATCCTTGCCATAATGTACATAATGTTTCATCAATAATAGTCATACTTAATTGATTTTGCTCAAATTGAATATAAGAATAAGTATATTCAAGCATCTTTTTAATTTGATGGCCTCTAAGTGTTATATCTATAGCTTTATCAGGGTGTGGATAAGCATTATAGACATCCTCATTAGTCACTATACCTTTTAATCCCTTTTCGCCATTTTTAGGCACGTTAATACAAGTAATATTATTCTCATAGGCTAAATGTAGACTATCATGTAATAATTGTATAAATGGGTGTGGACTACTTAGTAAGTCTTCCAAGCCATTAACCTGTAAATCGACTTTATTCTCTGAAACAATATCCTTTGACCAATGTTCTAAGGCTTTACGATCATAATACGTTGTCTCAAGTAATTCCTGATCTTCTGGATACTCACTTAAATTAATTACTGTAGATTCAATATCTTCTTTTTCGAACGAGTTCGTACGTTTTTTAAATTTAATTTTGACGTGTACTAACTCTTGAGCATCTTGTCCTGCTTGAACATATACTGTTTCAAAATCATTACCTATTATCGTTTGATGCTGGTGCGCTGTTATCATTAAATCGATCACACCTATTTCCTTCATTATTTTTTCCGCTTCATGAGAACCTTTTCTATGTCTTGTATTCGTTTGATTTATTTTATATAGTCCTCCATGATAGATTACAATTAAGAAGTCAGGATGTTCACTTTCATGTATATATCTAATCCAGCGTTTAGCAGATAATAGTGCTTTTTCAATACTAACCTCTTTCTCCATTTCAGCGAATTCGTTTTTCATTAATCCATCTGCAGTTAAACCTACAATTGCGATTCGAACATTATCGTATTCTTTAATTATATAAGGTGTTGAGAAATATGGTTCCTTTGTTAATGCAAATTCTATATTCGCAGATAACCATTGAAACCTTGATAGTGATACTGCTTTAGTCAAAAATGATAATCCAAATTTAAAATCATCCGGACTTATACCACTAGCATCATACTGCATAGCATTCATTAATTTAATCATAGGATGACGTTTATAAGGCGCGACAATAGCATAATAATGCGCAGCCAATGAGCCAGCTACACTTCCCCCACTATCTAATAAAATGACTTTATCATTGTTTTCTCTAATATTTTTAACATAGGTACCAGCACGATATATATTTGATCCAAAATCTCCATTCATAAAATGACTATGCATATCTGATGTTGCCAAGATATCTATATTTATATGTTCATTTTTCTCCAATTTACACACCCCTTATTTAAAGCTAGTTTAACATTTATTAATCTGTAGGTGCTATTTATTTCTAATCAAAAAAGCATTCTCAGAATTAATAATTTCTGAGAATGCTAATCTATTTAACCAATTTGAACACGTTCTTTAGGATAATGGTATTTATCCGGTTCCTTACGTCCAGCTATCATAATAATAAATGAAATTAAACCAACACGACCTATAAACATTAATATCATTAGTATTACTTTAGTAAGTCCACTAATATCGTCTGTAACACCTAAAGATAGACCACATGTTCCAAAGGCTGACATGACTTCAAAGAATACTTGTAGAAATGTTAGATTTGTTTTTTCAGTAGCGAGAATAACAATCATACTTACAAATGTTAGAATTGATGCCATAGTAAATACGGCGAATGAACGTTGAATATCAACTACATGTATTTCTCGATTGAACACTTTTATAGCTGTTTTTTCAGCATTATTATTAAAGTTAATTACAAAGAGAATTAGTATCGCAAATGTAGTTGTACGTATACCACCACCAACTGAACTTGGAGATGAACCAATAAACATGAGGATACTCATTATTACATTCGTTGCATCACTAAAGTTTGTTACATCAATGGTTTGTAATCCAGCACTACGTGTTGTTGCAGATTGAAATAATGAATAAAATAAGGATTGATGCCAACTTAATCCTTTAAAAGCATGGTGATGTTCTAATGCTAATATGGCTAAAACACCAAAAACAAATAAAAATAGATATGTGCATGTAGTTATTTTGGTAAATAGTGAAAATCTAAAATGACTGACCCTATTCCTTACATATGCTCTGATTTCAAGTAATACAGGAAATCCTATTGATCCTAATACGATTAGAAACATAACAATCGTTTGAACAAAATAATCCTTAGCGTAAGGTATTAATGATTGCCCTGTGATATCTAATCCACCATTAGTAGTAGCAGAGACAGACACAAATAAACCTTGCATGAGTGCATTTTTTAAATCTGGATTATCTCTATAAAAATAAAATGCTAATAACAGCGCACCTATAAATTCTATTGTTAATATCGTTTTGATGATTTCTAATATCAGCTTAACGGTTCCACTCATTGTATCTTTATTATTATCTAACATAATTAATTGGCGTTCGCGGATACCTATATGTTTCCCTAACACAACCCATAGTACTGTACCAATCGCCATGACGCCAATACCGCCTATATTAAGTATGATTAATATAATAATTTGGCCAAATGTTGAATATGTATCTACTATGTTAACGGGAGATAGTCCAGTAACACTAATGCCTGATACAGCAACGAATAGCGTATCGATTGGGCTAACATCAACACCATGTTTATGCACAAATGGGAGGTTTAATAATAAAAAAGCGACAACTATGGCTATCAAATAATATAAAACTATCCCCTGTTGAGGGCTAGATTTTTTAAGTAACTTACTGAAAATAGACACTCATTTGTCACCTCAACATTATTTCAATTTAATTTTTATCTCTTGAGATTTTCCTTCTCTATAAATTTTAGCTGACAATGTTTTTAAGTCTTGTCTATGATTAAAAATTATTTGTCTATACTGTAAATTATTTTGAATTGATTTACTATCTAATTCTACAACTACATCACCAATTTTTAAACCTGATTTTTTACCTAAACCATTTTCTTTTAACTTTTCTACTACGATTCCATTTTGAACATCTTCGGGCACTTTTAATAAATTTCTTTCATAAGGCAATAAATCTGAAACATTTTTAATTCCAATACCAGTATTAGGATATTGAATTTCACCTTTTTTCTCTAATTCCTCAGCAATTTCACGTGCAGCATCTATTGGAATTGCAAAGCCCATGCCTTCAATATTAGGCATATTTATTTTTAACGATACTAAGCCTACTAATTCTCCAACTCTATTGACGACAGCACCTCCTGAATTACCTGGGTTAACTGAAGCATCAATTTGAAATGTATTAACCAATTCATCATTCTTATTATCTTTATCGAAGTCGACAGGTACTGCCCTATTTAATCCGGAAATAATACCTTTCGTCACTGTATTTTTAAAATCATTTCCAAGTGGATTACCAACAACTAGGATGGATTCACCTAGCTTTAAATGTTTTGAATGACCTATTTTAATTGGCTGCACGTTTTTATTTTTTATCATTGTTTTAAGCACTGCAATATCTGACCACATATCACTCCCAACGACTGTAGCAGTAGCTGTTTTATCATCATCATATGTAATGTTTACTCTTTTATTACTTCCAACTATATGTGTATTAGTTAAAATAAAAAAAGTATCGTCTACAGCTTTGTAGACGACACCTGAACCAACTTCATTATTTGAGTTTGTATTTGTTTTATCAATTGTTTGTGTTGTTATGTTCTTAGGTGTGTCATTCTCAATTGTTACCACTGATTTAACAGCTGTTTCTGCATTCTTCATTGTTGATGTGTATTTCGTATCATTGTTACTACTTTGTTCAATACTACTATTTTGATTAATCGTTGAGATAATTGCACTAATTAGTATAACAATTAATATGATTGCAACTACTATGACTATTTTAAGCCAATGTAATTTTAAAAAGTCTTTTACTTTGTCCATCGTATCATTGTTCTTAGGCTTATCTTCTGAGTGTTCATTTTCTTCTGACTTATTAGAATGAGCTAAATTTTGACTAGATGCTTTCTTTAAGTCTTGATTATCTTCAACTTTATTATTTTTATCTTTAGTATGAGAATTTAATTCCTTGTTAGAAGTTTCATTAGAACTTGCTTTTTGTTCCTTTTGTTCAATTTTTTGATTTTTATTTGTTTCTAAGACGTCTCCCGATGATTCTTTAGTCTCTTTATGTTTTTTAGTTTGTTCACTTTTATCAAGATGATTAACTTCACTTTTATTAATATTAGCTTGTTTTCCTTTATTCTTTTCAACTCTACTATATTTAGGTTCTATTTCATCATGTTTGGAAGAGGCAGAATTATTGTCTTCTTTCTCCTGTTTTTCCACTTCGTCAGTAGGTTTAGTTACCTTATCATTATTATCTTTATGTTCATTTTTTAGTTGTTGCTCTTCAGGTAGTGTTAAATGATGCGTGTTAGTATCATTTAATTCTTGATCAGATTCATTATCAGATCGTAATTTAGCTAGATGTTGTTGCTGGTGAATTTCTTCTTGTGTTAATTTCTCAATTCTTGCTTTTCGCATGTTATCTTTAACACGTTCTTCATTAACTTTTGCTTGTTCTTGCTCTTTTTTGGCAAGTCTCTCACGTTGTTCTCTCTCACGTTCTAATCGTTCTTCGCGTTCTTCATTATGGAAATACTCATGTCGTTTTCGACGATACTGTTCACGTGGTATTACGTGTTTTTTATCATTATCCAAAGGTGTCCACTCCTATCGACTAACTCACAATCTATCATGCTAACGTTAAATTATGTTTTGTGGTTGTGGCTTTATTTAATTTATTCATTAACTAAAGTTTAATATCAATATCGCCAATTAGCAATGAATTGAAGGTTCAAAATTGAATTTTTCTTATCAAATCACTAAATTGCACAAATAATAATAATAAAGCCTTTTAAACTTGATGATACACATCAAATCTAAAAGGCTCGAATCACTTATTTAATACTATTTATTGGCTTTCTTCTTGTTGCTACGTACTGACGTTAACCAACCGATTACGACTAATAGAATCATAACTGTCCAGAAGATAGCTTGCCATAATGTACTATGTGGGAAATGTTCAGGTAAAATACCTATATCTTCATGAGCAAGTACTATAACAACTAATTTAATACCTACCCAACCTACAATTGCGAAAGCAGCTCCTTCTAATCCAGGATATTTATTTAGTAAGTCAACAAACCATGTAGCGGCAAAACGCATTAGAATAACACCGATCATTCCGCCAATAAACATTACTGAGAATTGACCTAAGTCCATCCCACCAAAATGAATGCCGACTTTAGGTAATGTAACAGCAATTGCCATCGCTGCTAACATTGAGTCAATTGCAAAAGCTATATCTGCAAATTCAACTTTTAAAACAGTGCCCCAAAATTGCATAGGTCCAACTTTTTTCTCTACGCCAGACTCGTCAAAATGATGGTCGTCACCCTCAGGTTGATCTTCATGTTTTTTGTGGAAGAATTGCCAAAGATTTCTTATTGACATAAAAATTAAATACGCGGCACCAAGTGCTTGGATAAACCAGAAATTTGCGATAACACTAATTAAGAATAAGGCAAGAAAACGGAATACAAATGCACCTAGCAAACCATAAAATAACGCTCTTTTACGTTGTTCAGGTGGTAAATGTTTTACCATAACAGCCATTACAACCGCATTATCAGCTGCTAATAGCCCTTCTAAAAATACAAGAACGAGAATTACCCATAGGTAGGGTAAAATTAAACTCGGATCCATAGTGGACAGCTCCTTTTTGTTTTAATACAAATAAAGAGACCTATGCTAAATAATAGCAAAGGTCTCACTTAGCAAATAAATGCCCACTTTACCGGAAGATAATACTTCGTAATGACGATAAAGCGCTAACCATCATGTTGTTGATGGTCTTCAAGTTACTCCCCTCTGACAAATTGTCATAGGTATTCATTTGTTAAGTGTATTATACACTATACTTAATATAAATAAACAATTAACGTTTAACAAATTGTCTATTTAAAGAGATATTTTTAAATACCCATTATTTTCAATCATAATCTTATAAAAGACTATACAATTTAATTTCTGGGAATTTTTCTTCGAACCAGCGTGTTGCAAATTCATTTTCGAATAAGAAGACGAAATTATCATATCTATCTTTCACTAATATTGAACGAGACGTGTTCATTTTATCTTGAATATCATCTTCGTTTTCAATCCAACGCGCAATTTTTCTACCAACAGGTTCCATAACAACATCAACGTTATATTCGTTTTTCATTCGATGTTCAAACACTTCAAATTGTAATTGACCAACGGCACCTAAAATAATTTGATTAGTATGAAGCGTTTTATAATATTGGATTGCTCCTTCTTGAACAAGCTGTTCAATTCCTTTATGGAAATGTTTTTGTTTCATTACGTTTTTAGCTGAAACTTTCATAAATATTTCCGGTGTGAATTGAGGTAAATCTTGGAAACTATATTTTTGCTTGCCACCAACTAAAGTATCTCCAATTTGATAATTACCTGTATCATATAAACCAATGATGTCTCCAGCTACTGCATGGTTAACAGTTTCTTTATCGTCAGCCATAAATGATGTTGAACGCGTAATTTTTTGTTTTTTGCTCGTACGTTGTAATGTTACATCCATACCACGTTCGAATGCACCACTAACAACACGCATAAACGCAATTCTATCACGATGTTTAGGGTCCATATTAGCTTGAATTTTGAAAATAAATCCAGAAAATTCATCGTCAAATGGGCTTACTTCAACTTCTTCATTAGTCTGACGTGCATTAGGCATCGGTGCATGATCAACATATGCATTCAAGAAGTTTTGAACACCGAAGTTAGCTAATGCAGAACCAAAGAACACGGGTGTTAATTCACCATTTAATAGCGCATCATTATCAAACTCTTCACCCGCTTCTTCTACAAGCATAAATTCTTCGATAGCTTGAGCAAATGCACTGTCATTACGAATAGGATGCTCTTCTTGTAGTTCATAATCATCATCTAAATGTAAAACATTTTCTTCATCTCTAAATGGTTCTATAGATTTAGACTCACGATCGATAATACCAAAGAAATTTTGCCCCATACCAATTGGCCAGTTCATAGGATAAGTATCAATGTTTAATGTTTCTTCAATCTCATCTAATAATTCAAATGGCTCTTTACCTACGCGGTCCAATTTATTAATGAATGTAAAAATTGGAATTCCTCTCATTTTACAAACTTTAAATAGCTTTAAAGTTTGAGGTTCAATACCTTTGGCACAGTCAATAACCATCACTGCGCTATCCACTGCCATTAAAGTACGGTAAGTATCTTCTGAGAAATCTTCGTGTCCTGGTGTATCTAATATATTAATTTTGTAATCATCATAGTCAAATTGCATTACTGAACTCGTTACTGAAATACCACGTTCTTGCTCCACTTTCATCCAGTCACTAGTTGCAAATTTACCTGTTTTTTTACCTTTAACTGTACCCGCTTCTCTAATTGCACCACTAAAAAATAACAACTTCTCAGTCAGTGTCGTTTTACCAGCATCCGGGTGAGATATTATGGCAAACGTCTTTCTTGATTCAACTTCTTCTTTTAAACTCATCTATTAATCTCCTTTAAAATCATTCACAATCCAGTTTGTTAAATTTAAAGCAATTTTGGTTGCTTCATTTTCCTCGATAAAAGCAAATAATTGCATTAACAATTCTTCTTTGACATCATTACTGTCCATATTCAAATCAAGTTCTATTGACCAAAATATATCAGGAATAGCCAACATGATTTGATTTTTATCTTCAATTATAAATAAGTAAACATTAACAATTTCGTCATTTATAGATAATTGTTTAATGTTCACTTGGTCCACCGCCAAATTTTTTGTATGCCGCTTCAAGTCCAATTAAATCATCTCTATGTGGCACTTTAATATGTCCAGGCATGATTTGATAAGGTTCTCTTCCTTTAGAAGCTAATACTACTGTATCGCCCGGTTCAGCTATATCAATGGCATGTTTGATCCCTTCAGCTCTGTCATCAAATTCAACATAATTATCGTGTGTTGCGCCTTTAGCTAGTTCAGCAGTCAACATTTTAGGATCATCATTAGCTGGATTATCTGGCGTAAATATTACGTAATCTGCTCTACAAGCTACTGCGCCCATTTCAGGTGTTTTAGTTAAGTCACGTTCTCCAGCCATTCCAATTAAAAAGATTAATTTTTGTTTCACGAAGGGTTTTACTGCATCTATAAGTTTATTCATTCCGTCAGCAGTATGCGCATAGTCAATAATTAAATCAATTGGTAGCGAAGGATCTAGAACTTCCAAACGCCCTTCAACTGGCTCTAAACTCTCAACTACTCTGACGATATCTTCCATAGATGTTCCTTTACTCCAGACGGCAATCATGGCGGCCATAATATTTGAAATATTAAATTTACCTACATATGGTGTTTTAACACTGTAAGTACCTATAGGCGTATCGAAATCAAATTGAACACCTTGTAAAGATTCTTGAATATTTTTAGCCATAAATTGAGCGTCATGGTCTATTCCATATGTAAATATTTCATATGGTGTAACTGATGCTAAATATTTGGAGAAATCATCATCATTATTTAAAACAGCATATTTCTCTTTCGATAAATCTTCTCCCAGTTGACTAAATAACAATGATTTAGCATGTCCATAGGCTTCCATTGTGCCATGAAAATCTAAATGGTCTTGTGTTAAATTTGAGAATATCGCAACATCAAATTCTACACCTCTTAATCGCCCTAGTGATAAACCGTGACTAGATACTTCCATAGTCATAGCTTCCGCATTTTCATCAACCGCTTGCTTAATCTTTTTAGTTAAAGACACTGTTTCTGGTGTTGTATTGGCACCTTTAGTTTTATGTTCATTTATTTGGAAACCATTTGTTCCTAAATATGCGCTTCCTTTACCTAAACCCCTATAAATAAGATGAATCATAGTAGCAATTGAAGTTTTGCCATTAGTGCCTGTCACACCTATTGTAGTTAATTGATGGCTAGGATAATCATATAAAGTATGTGCTAACAGGCTAGCAACTCTTAATGTATCTGGTACGATAACCTGCGTCACGTCACCGTTAATGTCTTGTTGATGGTTAACCACAATGACTTTTGCACCTTGATCAACAACATTTTGACAAAATTTATGGCTATCAACTGTATAGCCTTTTGATGCGACGAATATACTCCCTTCACTAGCGGTAAGTGAATCTGTAGTGATATCAGTAACATTTATATCTAAAGTACCTATTACTTGTTTAACTCGTATTTTTTCGAACAACTCATTCGCATTCAAAATGTATCGCTCCTTTTTTTACAATAATTTTATTATACACGTTTTGAAGTTGTTGATAAATTTATAATCATTAAAATATTGATTAGATTTAATACGAACTTGATATGTTTTACACCTCAAACTAAAGATTTCATTAATATAATTGAAGGAATTATTAATTAATAGTTAATTATTTTAAAATTTCCTATATATATATCTTTAATTCAATACTTTTAAATCTATTAATGCTAGGATAGTTATATAAAGATGATGTTAACTTCCTTAATATGCTATAATGCACTATAAATGAATTTTATACTTTTAATAAAGGGTATATATATTATGATAACTATGTAAGTATGTTTATTGCTACTATAGTTAAATCAGAATGCGTTATTGCGTGTTTTAAATTTAAATTAATGGAGGGTGACTATTAATGGTTACTCAAAATAAAAAGATATTGATTATTACCGGCTCATTTGGAAATGGACATTTACAAGTGACACAAAGTGTTGTTAATCAACTCAATGAAATGAACTTGTCTCATCTATCAGTTATTGAGCATGATTTGTTTATGGAAGCACACCCAATCTTAACTTCTATTTGCAAAAAATGGTATATCAATAGCTTTAAGTATTTTAGAAATATGTATAAAAACTTTTATTATAGTCGCCCTGATGAATTAGATAAATGTTTTTATAAATATTATGGATTAAATAAATTAATCAATCTACTACTTAAAGAAAAACCAGACTTAATCTTATTGACATTCCCTACTCCAGTAATGTCAGTGCTAACAGAGCAGTTTAACCTAAATATTCCAATCGCAACTGTTATGACAGATTACCGTCTACAAAAAAACTGGATAACGCCTAACTCTCATAGATATTATGTAGCTACTGACGATACCAAACGTGATTTCGTCAATGCTGGTATCCCAGCTTCTGATATAAAAGTGACTGGAATACCTATTTCCGATAAATTTGAATCTGACATCGATAAAGTGGCTTGGTTGAAGAAACATAATTTAAATCCTGATAAACCAACTATTCTGATGTCTGCCGGGGCATTTGGTGTATCAAAAGGATTTGACTATATGATTGATAACATCCTTCAGAAAAGTCCACAATCACAAATCGTAATGGTTTGTGGTCGTAGCAAAGGGTTAAAGCGTACTTTAGAAATGCAATTTAAATCATATGACAATGTCCTTATTCTAGGATATACAAAACATATGAATGAATGGATGGCATCAAGTCAACTTATGATTACAAAACCAGGTGGCATTACGATTTCCGAAGGTTTAACACGTAGTTTACCAATGATTTTCTTGAATCCGGCTCCAGGTCAAGAGCTTGAAAATGCATTATATTTCCAAGATAAATCATATGGCAAAATCGCGAATACACCTGAAGAAGCTATAGATATTGTTTCTGATTTAACAAATCACGAGTATCGCTTACAAGCTATGACTAATAAAATGACTGAAGAAAAGGTTAACCATTCAACTTATAGACTATGTACCGATTTATTAAATATCTTGGACAGTTCATCACAACAACAAGAAATATATGGAAAGGTTCCTTTATATGCCAGATTCTTCGTTAAGTAATAAAGGAATTAGTAAGAACTTCAAGATAATGCTCGTTATTTTGTTCTTAATGGAGTTTGCACGGGGAATGTATGTATTAAGTTACGTTAATTATTTACCAACCGTTACCTCTATTGCTGTTGCAGTGACTTCAGCGGCATTATCAATTCACTTTATATCCGATGCGGCAACGAATTTTGTCATCGGATTTCTTTTGAAAAAATTTGGTACTAAGCTAGTATTAACCTTAGGTTTTTTATTAGCTTTTATTAGTTTATTCTTAGTCATTTGGTTCCCAACTAATCCAATAGTTATCATTTTGAGTGCTATCATGTTGGGTATTGCTGTTAGTCCCATATGGGTTATCATGTTATCAAGTGTAGAAGAAGCACAACGTGGTAAACAAATGGGCTATGTTTACTTTGCTTGGTTATTAGGGTTACTCGTAGGATGGGCATTTATGAATGTTCTAGTTAAATTACATCCTACACGATTTGCATTTATGATGTCACTTGTTGTAGTTATTGCATGGGTATTGTATTATTTTGTTGATATTAAATTAACAAATTATAATACTAAACCGGTTAGTGAACAATTAGGACAAATCGTTAATGTTATGAAACGTCACTTAGTGTTATTCCCTGGTATTTTATTACAAGGTGCTTCTATTTCAGCATTGCTACCTATACTACCTACATATGCTACAAAGGTAGTAGGCGTAAGTACTATTGAGTACACCATTGCCATCGCTATAGGTGGTGCCGGTTGTGCCTTTTCAATGTTATTCTTATCTAAGATTATTGATAAAAATAGTAAAGGCTTTATGTATGCAGTTATTTTTACAGGTTTTATACTATTCACAGCATTTATCTTCGGTTTATCTTTAGTAACAAATATCCTTATCGTTTGGATTGTAGCGATATTTATAGGTTTAATGTATGGGATATTATTGCCTGCATGGAATACATTTATGGCAGGACAAATTGATCCCGCTGAACAAGAAGAAACTTGGGGCGTATTTAATAGTGTTCAAGGATTTGGTTCTATGATAGGTCCTTTATTTGGAGGCTTAATCGCTCAGTTTTCTAATGGTTTAAATAATACATTTTATTTTTCTGCAGCAATCTTTTTAGTATTAGCGATATTCTACGGTGTTTATTTTGTAAAGTATCGAGGCAAAGCAAATCGTTTCTAATAAAAAGTAGATAAAATACTAAAAATCTAGTTAATGTACATCATACACTGTACATTAGCTAGATTTTTATTTTACATATTATTTAATTTTACGCTAACTTGAAAGTATCAATCACTTTCCATTTATCCTCTTCTTCGTCATAGCGTAATAATGAAAGTTCTTCAATTTTTTCTTTAAGGTCTACCCCTACTAATTCTACTTGACCAAATATATCCTCGAATTCTTGGCTTGTTAAACCTTGAGCAATCGTAAAGTGTGGCACGAATGGATGCTCAGCTTCACCATGAAAATCTTCAGTATTAAATAAATTGAAAAGTTGTTCTAATTCATCAGTTTTAGCAACTTTAAAATAAATTACATTGTTAGTTGGTTTAAAACTTGAAGCTTTTGTAGCATGAACATCTACAGGTCCGAAACCTTCTAATCTTTTTTTAACTTCTTCTTTTACTGAATCTAATTCATCATCATTGATTTCAAAGTGTGATTTGATCGTAATATGAGGCATGATACGTGCATACTCAGTATCATAACGTTTACGATAACCATTCACTTCATCTTGAAATGATTTTGACGGAATTAATGCTAATCCTATATTCATTGAAATTCCTCCTTTGTTTAACATATTACTATTATAGCAAAATTCTATATATTACGTTATTAGTTAGCAAAATTTTTTGAAAAGGTTTACAATATCTAAATATTTTATTTCGTAGTATTGTACATTAAATTATCTCAATTAAATCTTGGCATTGATGATCCTATTAAAAATACAAGTAATTAAACCTCATTTGACTCTTGTGTAATTACTTCATCGCTTAAATAATATTTAAGTATGTCTGATAATAGAGGTTTCCAAGATTTCCAGTTATGTCCACCCTCAAATTCTAAATAATGATATGTGAGCTCTTTGTCTTTAATGACTGTTGCTAAATCTCTATTTGGTGTTAAAAAGTTTGCACGTTCTCCAGTTGTTGGCAAAGCAAAATCTTCTTCTTCTAAACCAATAGCGTGCCAAATAGACAATTCACTATATTGTATACACTTATTAAATTTATCTATTACAGTTTCATCTGAATACGGGCTAAGCATTGCTACTTGACTGAAAATAGTTGGGTAAGTCAATGCGGTTAAAAGTGCTATACTACCAGCAAGACTATCTCCCATTAAAATTCTGGCATTACCTACTTTATAAGTTGGAAACGTCTTATCAATAAATGGTAGCAACTCTTTACCAACAGCTTGTACGGTTTTATTACTTCTAGTACCCTGTGGATGAAATTCTTCTCTACGTTTATCAACATCTTCATAATGAAATCCAACTATAATGGCTCGTTGAATTTCATCTTCTCTTCTCAACCGTTCATATTCACGTTGAAGTCTTCCAAATCTTAAAAAATCTAACCCGTCAAAACATATAATGACTTGATACTTAAATAATTCAGAGTAATCTTCAGGCAAATATACTGATAATGTAACATCTCTTTCTAAGATATTACTATGTAATATATGTTTATTAATTTTGCCTGCTTTGAAATTAGACATGATATTGACGCCCCCTAAATAGAATATACTTATTGTATCAAGATAATGATGACTTTTAAATCTCTGATAAAAATCTAATGTTTCATACTTACGAAATTTGGTAATTTATACATAGTTATAACACTTTTTCAAAATATAGCTCTATATTTATTAATTACATTATTAAATATGAACTCCATTAATCTCAGTGTATCTCTCTAGAAGTTAAAATTTCCCTTTTTAACGCGTCTTAATTGATATATACTAATTAAATAATGAACAAATGAAAATAGGAGGACGTAAGCTTATGCTTAACAAAGTTTGGTTCCGAACAGGAATTGCCCTAGTTATCTTGTTCGTGCTAATTAAATTGTTTATGGAAGTACAAAGTGTTTTTGCACCTATTGTAACCATTATCGGTTCTGTATTTCTTCCATTTATGATTAGCGGATTTTTATTCTATATCTGCTTACCTTTCCAAAGTATTCTTGAAAAGTGGGGTTTCCCGCGTTGGGCAAGTATCACTACAATTTTTATTGGCTTAATTGCTATTATAGCTATCGTAGTCGCATTTATAGCACCAATTATTATCTCTAACGTGAATAGTTTAATCAAAGCAACACCATCACTGCAAAAAGAAGCTGAACATATTGTTAACTTCTCACTTACGCAAATGGATAAACTTCCAAGTGATGTAACAAATAGAATTAATTCTGCTGTAAAATCAATTGGAGATAGTATGACTGGAATTTTGGCTAATTCATTTACATACTTAACGTCATTTATTTCAACTGTCTTCTTGCTTATCATGGTACCGTTCTTCTTAATTTACATGTTAAAAGATCATGAAAAATTCATTCCTGCTCTTGCTAAATTTTTCAAGGGAGAACGTAAAGTATTTGTAGTCGACTTAATGAAAGATTTAAACTTCACATTAAAATCATACATTCAAGGCCAAGTGACTGTAAGTATTATTTTAGGGGTCATTTTATATATTGGTTATACCATTATTGGTTTACCATATACACCTTTATTAGTACTATTTGCTGGTGTAGCTAACTTAATACCTTTCTTAGGACCATGGTTATCATTTGCACCTGCAGCTGTGCTCGGTATCATAGATAGTCCTACTACATTTATTTGGGTTTGTGTTGTTACATTAATCGCTCAACAACTTGAAGGTAATGTGATTACACCAAATGTTATGGGTAAATCTTTAAGTATTCACCCACTTACAATAATTGTTGTTATTTTAGCCGCAGGAGATTTAGGTGGTTTCACACTTATTTTAATTGCCGTACCACTCTATGCAGTACTTAAGACTATTGCAAGCAATGTCTTTAAATATCGTCAACGCATCATTGATAAAGCTAATAGCGACGTTAAAGACTAAATTGATATAAATGGCTCTACGTCAAATC
>NZ_VUKI01000038.1:0-3761 GCF_008385775.1 Staphylococcus sp. GDX7P312P
ATATGAGGATCATCGATCCTAAATATTGACCTATATAAATATCCCTATATTCTTTTCTAGTCTTTGCTCTTGCAAAAAATATTAATAGTATTACTAATAAGTCTACTGCAGTAGCAATGTAAAGTATTGCCGCAGTTACAATAGTCTGAACCATAGAGCACCTCATTCAAATGTATATTTGAATGAATTGTATCATATATTGTATACTTTATGAATAATTATTACGAATCGAAAAGCGAAACTTAACTGATTATAGGGATTGTATGTGCAAAACGAGTTATTTATATATTTATTGATAATAAGATTTAAAATAATTTTAGTTTGTCAGTTCCTTGCAATTTGTTTTTTAGCAATATCACTAACAAGGGGAAGCATATCATAAATGATGCGGTTTTTTAATGATTGATAAAATGTATTGTACAATATTTATGATTGATTAATAGTTTATTATATTTGAATTAAAAAATATTATGTAGAAAAAGAAGGCCTAGATGAATACTTAGCAAAGAGTATTTTTAAAAGCAAGGGAGATGATTTTATGGGCATTAATATTCAACGTTTTGAAGAAAAGGATGCTGAGGAAATTGTTAAGCTAATTCATCGAGCAATGTTTGAAACGAACATCTTTGATTATTCTAAAGAAGACTTGGTAAAAGATGCTGAGAATATAACTGTGCCATCAATCATCGAAAGAGCTTCTTGGACTCACTTTTATGTATTTAGAGATGAGGAGACGATCATTGCGACAGGTGCAATTGGTCCCTATTGGGATAGTCTAACAGAGAGTAGTTTTTTCACTATTTTTGTTTTACCTGAATACCAAGGTAGAGGGATTGGAAAACTTATTATTAATACATTGGAAGACGATGAGTTTTATAAGAGAGCTAGCCGGATAGAAATACCAGCATCAATTACTGCAGTTCCTTTTTATCAGAAGTTTGGCTATAACTTCAAGGATGGAGTTAGTAATGCTGATGAGGAAGGTATAGTAAGAATGGAGAAAAAACTTTGCGACTTAAATTAACGTTACAAGTTAAGTGATTTTTAGTAAAATTATTAGTCGGATTTACAGATAAAAAGTAATAAATATACTATGTTAAAAAAAAGTTCGTTATTTATCTAGTATAAAATAACGCGTCCAATATTAATTATTATTAAATTTTGATATATTTAAAGAAAGATTAAGTTTAGGGTGGATGAATGAATGGCTTATCAAAATGAATATGTAATAAAACATGAAGTAATACAACAACTTGAGAGCTTAGACTATGAACGAGCAAACATACATAATGTAAAATCAGAAATCAATATATGCCTCAATAAAAAACTAGGAGTGTTAAAATATGATTGAACAAACTAATACTCCAAAACTCAGGTTTCCAGAATTTAAAAATGAATGGTCTTATGATTTATTGAGTGATGTTGTAACTAACAAAAGTAAAAAATTTGATCCTAAAAAAGAAGAAGCTACAAAAGATATTGAATTAGACAGTATCGAGCAAAATACTGGTCGATTACTTGATACATATATATCTAATGACTTTACAAGTCAAAAGAATAAATTTAAAAAGGGTAATGTCTTATATAGCAAGCTAAGACCTTATTTAAATAAATACTACTATGCCACAATAGATGGTGTATGTTCATCTGAAATATGGGTGTTAAACACACTAAATAAAGATGTCCTAGTTAACAAGTTTCTTTATTATTTTATACAAACCAATAGATTTAGCAGTGTGACTAACAAATCCGCAGGTTCAAAAATGCCACGTGCTGATTGGGAGTTAGTAAAAAATATTAGATTATACAAAGGATCAATTAAAGAACAAGAAAAGATTGGGTATTTTTTTAGCAAACTCGACCAACATATTGAATTAGAAGAGAAAAAATTAAAATTATTAGAACAACAAAAGAAAGGCTATATACAAAAGATTTTTTCTCAAGAGTTAAGATTTAAAGATGAAAATGGAAATAATTATCCCAATTGGGAAATGAAGAAGTTAGGTAATATCGCCAACATTGTAGGTGGAGGAACACCGAGTACGAAAAAAAGTGAATATTGGGATGGCGATATAAATTGGTTTTCACCAGTTGAAATAGGAGATAAGGAATTTGTGAGTACTAGTCAAAGAAGAATAACTGAAAAAGGACTAGAAAAAAGTTCAGCAAAGATGCTTCCAATAGGCACAGTGTTATTTACTTCAAGAGCAGGCATAGGAAAAACAGCTATACTCTCTAAAGAAGCGACTACTAATCAAGGATTTCAATCAATAGTGCCAAAAGAGAACGATTTAGATTCATATTTTTTATATTCAATGACGAGTATTTTAAAAAGAAATGCTGAAAAAGTAGGAGCAGGATCAACATTTTCTGAAGTGTCAAGAAAACAGATGGAACAAATAAAGTTGCTAATTCCAATATTAAAGGAACAAAAACAAATAGCACGATTGTTTCAGATAATTAATAGAAAGATTAATAAGCAGATACATAAAATTGAGTTATTAAAACAACGAAAAAAAGGATTACTACAAAAGATGTTCGTTTGATACTGATAAAGACCTATTATGTTAACTAAAAGGAGAGACGTATTAATGAAAGATGAAAATTTAGACATTTTTATGTCAATGCTAGTTGACATTTCCTTAAAAGCTAAGCAATTTAGATTTTTAAACCAAGAAAAAGAAAAGATAGAAAAAATACTGGAATTATTGGTTTGTAAAGAACAAATTATATTTTTAGGGAATACTTCTGCAAGTAACAAACCTTATTTGTATCTTATTCCTGAATATTATTCATTAACAAAAGAACTCATAGATAAGATAAATACAAATTTCGATTTGTATACCATTGAAAATAATCTGTATCACAAAGTTCGAATGAATGATTCAGGCATATTAGTGAAAATTCCTATTGACCAGGATAGTTTTGATATAACAGAAAAAAGTAGATATGTCTCAAATGAACTGGTAGTATAACAAATCTATTAACTTTCATTTATAATTAAAAAATATAAGAAATTAGAAAAAACAAAAAATAAATTTAAGAGCATCCCTCACCGCTAAGTGAAGGATGCTCTAGTTTTATTAGAATATAGTTTTCATTTTAATAGATAATGGTTAATAATTGTCTGTAAATCATTATTAAGTACCGTTGTTATAGAGTCATCATCCATAAAATCATCATAGATTTTATCCAATATTTCCTCATCTTTAATTGCTGCGAAATGATGTACTAGTCCTTTTACAATTGAAATATAATTTTGCGATGCTAAGCAATTAGCAACCGTTCGCCAGTCTGAGTGTGTGGTTTCATGGTTCATAGATAATCCTCCTTTTATTTTAAAGTCCATTTTTGACGTGCTTTAGGGTTAAGTGGATGCATAATTTCATTTGTTGCTGGGTTTATAAGCTTTTTAATTTTCTTTTTGTGAGGCTTCAACATTTCCATCACTTGCTCAACACGTTCGACGACAACAGGTCGTTTCGCATAAGCACCATAAGCAAGAATCACTGTTTCACTTTCACTTATCGCTTTCATCAAGTGAATGTCGGTGTGTTCATCGTATGGCTCGTTGATATGTTTGAGATTTTCTGGACTTTTAATATTAGAGAATAGATTTACAAGATATACAGCACCGTATCGTTCTGAATTAGCTAATTGGTTGAGGATAAGAACAGTTGTGAGATCGAGTGATAATACAACATCTAAATGAGGATACATAGTTATCACTGTACAAGCGGGTTTCTTTTCATCCCAAGTTT
>NZ_VUKI01000039.1:0-2201 GCF_008385775.1 Staphylococcus sp. GDX7P312P
GCGTGAGCTATTAAGCCGACCATTAGACAAGTTTTGGGATTGTTAAGGGTTACGAGGCTCAACGTCAATAAAGAAATTGGAATAAAGCAATTATGTTATTGATTTTAAATTTTTTATATCAAAATGGTCTTTTTCTGTTAAATCATAACCAGAATGAAAAAGAAGTTGAGCTTCTTTTGAAATACATGGTATTTTTCGACCTTTGTAATTAGTTTCTGAAAACCAGTCATTTTGGAAAACATAATTACCACCTTCTGGGTTTGCTTGGGTAATTGATCCATCATCATTTAGATTTATAGGATGAATATCTAAATACCCATATTCTTCATGCTTAAGTTCCATGCGTGAAGGCATCCAATCAACTTCTATTTTGTATCCGATATCTTCTAATTTTTGTATAACTTTTTGAGTGTGTTGAGCGTCAAAATCTATATCTATATCTCTGTGTTCTCTTTGTTGTTTTCCAGTTAATACATCTACCCCCCAGCCACCATCTAACCAATAAGTTACTTTCATGTGTTCAAATAAATCTAAAATATAAAATAAATCTTTTTCTGTTACATTATTATTTTTCATTTTATCCCTCCTAACTTGGGAATTTGAAACGAGTTGAAAACGAGTTTCTTCTTGTCTTGATACTATATAGAAATAACGTTCCTTTTTAAAAACATGATTTGTCGTTGATATGACAGTGTTTTTATGTATTTTTGGAGTTGAAAAGAAAATTTGACATGAAAAAACCCCAGTTATATTATTAAGGTGTCGAATCTTAAATAAAACTGGGGGCTTTTTATATGCAATATAATACTACTAAATATATTGACGAAAATCAAGATAACGAAACATTAAAAGATATGACGAAAAGTGGGAAGCAACGCCCATGGAGAGAAAAGAAAATTGATAATGTAAGTTATGCAGACATACTGGAAATTTTAAAAATTAAAAAGGCTTTTAACGTAAAACAATGTGGTAACGTCTTAGAGTTCAAGCCGACTGATGAAGGTTATTTGAAGTTACATAAGACATGGTTTTGTAAATCAAAATTATGTCCAGTTTGTAATTGGAGGCGTGCTATGAAAAATAGTTATCAAGCTCAAAGAGTGATTGAAGAAGTGGTTAAGGAAAAACCGAAAGCACGTTGGTTATTTCTAACACTTTCAACAAAAAATGCTATAGATGGGGATACTTTAGAACAAAGTTTGAAACACTTAACTGAATCATTTAGAAGATTATTTAAATATAAAAAAGTTAGTAAAAATTTAATTGGTTTTATGCGTTCAACAGAAGTAACAGTTAATAAAAATGACGGCAGTTATAATCAACATATGCATGTTTTGTTAAGTGTTGAAAATAGTTATTTTAAGAATAAAGCTAATTATATAACTCAAGAAGAATGGGTTAGTTTATGGCAAAAAGCATTACAAGTTGATTATCGACCCGTAGCAAATATTAAAGCGATCAAACCAAATCAAAAAGGCGATAAAGATATTCAAGCAGCTATTAAAGAAACCTCTAAATATTCGGTTAAGTCATCTGATTTTTTAACTGATGATGATGAAAGAAATCAAGAAATCGTGAATGATTTAGAAAAAGGTTTATACCGAAAGCGTATGTTGAGTTATGGTGGATTACTTAAACAAAAACATAAGATTTTAAATTTAGATGATGCCGAAGATGGTAATTTGATTAATACAAGTGACGAAGATAAAACAACAGACGAAGAAGAAAAAGCACATTCGATTACGGCAATTTGGAATTTTGAAAAACAAAATTATTATTTAAAAAATTTGAAACGTTAGCTTAAAAGCTAGCGTTTTTTTATGTATTTTTGCCCCTGCGGGAACTATAGCGTTCAACCGGCATGGTTGACCACTTTTCATGCCAACTTTTAAGTTTGCATGTAAATGGGCAGTGTCTTAAAAAATCAACACTGGATTTGCTCGAATTTTAGTTTGTGAAATTAAGATATATTTATTTGGCTCATATTTGCGTTTTAAGAGGGTATATAAGTTTTTTGGTATAAAACTATATGATTTACCCCTAATTCTTTAAAATGCCCCCTTAAAATTCAAAATAAAGGCATAAAAAATAAAAGATACACCAAAAATGAGATAGCTTTATTCTTTCGTACGGTATGTTTATTTTTATATCGAAGACGTATCGTCGATTGAATTCAAAAAAGTTATGGGCTATAAATCTAC
>NZ_VUKI01000004.1:0-22424 GCF_008385775.1 Staphylococcus sp. GDX7P312P
TCTATAATGAAGCTTTTTATATTACAAACATTCCTCTATTTGTCAAAAGTGCTAAAATTTGATGAGTTTATTACAAGTTACACTTTCATTAAGACCGTTGTCTACGCTCTTAAGAACTTGCAACGTTGCACTTTAATTACAACTTATTCTTCACTATTTACTGATTCTTCAGAATCTGAAACTTCAGTCTCTACTGTAAATGTGCTGATCGCATGTTTGTATATCAAATGTTGTTTACCTTGAGAAACTAAACTTACAACATATTTGTCAAAGTCTTCAATAACACCTTTCATTTGAAAGCCGTTTAAAAAGAAAACTGTAACTTCTGTTTGTTGTGATTTAAAGTTCTCTAGTGCTTGATCTTGGATGTTGTGGTTTGCAATCATGTTTAGAACTCCTTTTATTTATTTGGGTTGTAATCTCATCTAACATCATTTGAAGTGACATTGTCTCTCTATTAAACCATTGAACAGTCAATTTATTCTTGAACCATGTCAATTGTCGCTTAGCATATTGTCTAGAATGTTGTTTTAACGTTTCAACTGCTTGGTCTATTGATAACTCACCATTCACAACAGGTACCAGCTCTTTATAACCAATTGCTTGCATACTTTGAGTAGATTCATAACCCTGTTCTACTAGATTCTTCACTTCATTAAATAATCCGTGGCTCAACATAATATCTACACGTTTATTTATTCTTGAATATAATGTTTTGCGCGACATTTCAATCCCTATTAATAATGTATCATAATTTTCTGTAAATTGTTGTACTTTCTTGCGAGAACTTATAAGTTTTTTTGTGTTTAAGTAATATTCAATCGCTCTAAGCACTCTTTTTCTATTATTTGGATGTATGTCTTTCGCAGATTGTGGATCAAATGTAGCTAAATAATCATGCACTTCTTGATTAGTTAATGGTTCTAATTTTTGTAATTGTAACTGTGTTTTCTGTTCAACTTCTTTTGAAACTGTCTCATCATCAAAAGGATAATCATATATTAACGATTGTATATATAACCCTGTTCCTCCTGCTATGATCGGTATCTTTCCTCTTGAAGTTATATCTTCTATTAGTGCTTGAGCTCGTAATTTGAAATCATACACAGAAAATGAGTCATCTGGATTTAAAATATCAATCATATAATGAGGAATTCCATCCATCTCTTCATTAATAACTTTAGCAGTACCAATGTCCATTTGTTTATAAACTTGCATGGAATCCCCACTAATGATTTCACCGTTAATTTGTTTAGCAAGTTCAATACTTAACTCTGTTTTACCTGATGCAGTTGGACCTACTATAACTACTAAAAACGGTTTATTGACGTCACTCAATAGTTATCCCTCACTTTATTTTTTCTTTAATACTTGTTTTTGGATCCATTCAAACATATGACTCCAAATCATTTCTTTTTCATCTTCAAATAAAATTTCATGTCTTCTATTAGCATATAGTTGGACTGTTATATGGTTTATTCCAGCACGTTTGAATTTCTTTCCTAATTTACGTATACCTTTCCCATAATCTCCAAACGGATCATCCTTACCAGAAATAAGAAGTATTGGTAATAGTTCATTCATTTTTTTAAGTTGATTATTATTTGCTGTACGTATCATATTCTTAACGGTTTGGTAAATTAATTGGTTTGAAACTAAGAAACCAGTGTAATCATCCTTAACAAATTTATTAATTTCATCGCGTTTAGATGATAGCCAATCACTACTTGTTTCAGGTTGGTCTATCTTTTTATTAAACGATTTATAAACAAATTGATTTACCCATTCTAGGCGACTGCGCTTCCCAAAAATTAAAGTTATTAATTTTAAAACGATGATGGCTGGAATCCCTTTATATTTTGGATATTGACCAGTACCAGTGAGAATTAAACCTTGCGCAATGTCTGGATATTTCTCTACAAATAAGCGCGCAATAATTGAGCCCATTGAATGTCCTAAAACGATATATGGAATATTGTGATCTGAACCGTGAAGTGTTTGAGCTATTTCATATGCATCTTGTGCAATGATATTCATATCATCGTAATGACCTCTTTCATTTTCATCAATATCAATACCATGCCCTCGATGATTATGTCGAATAACATCATATCCTTGATGTGTTAAAGCTTGCACAAGTGCTTCATATCGATCCATATGCTCAGCCATCCCGTGAAAGATATGGACGACACCAAATGTTGCAATCTTAGCCTTATCTACTTTTACTTCAATCATAGTGCCGTCTTCAACGGTAATTTTGAATGATTGTTGACTCACGCATATGCCTCCATGTGAAATTATAACTTAATCCTTAAAGCTTATATTCTTTTTAATATACCTTTCATTCTTAATGTTATCAAATTGTTAGTCTCATTTTAACAACTAAAGCTTTGTAACATAAAATCACTTTATTTTATAAAAAATGAACCGAGATGAGCTTCATATTAAAGCTCTCTCAGTTCAGATATTAACTACGAATTTGAAGTTTAAAATTAATTTACTAGTTAGTTAACAGTATCATATTTGAATTTAATCAAAAATGTTAAATTTCAAAACATAAATGCTAATTTTATTTTAATACTGCAAGTTGTTCATTTCCACGAGTTGCTTCTTCAATTGCAATATTAATTTCTTTAGTAAATTCGTTTTGTTGACTTTGTGTATAGTTTAGTAATTTAGCAAGTTCTTCAACGACTGCATCTTTATATTGTTTAACTTCATTGATATTGAAATAAAGTTTACCAGATCTACGAATTAAGAAATCAGTTGGTTTAAACACCATTTCGTTTTGTACACTATATACTAACTCAACGTATAATTCTAAAGGTAAATTTAAATCTTTGTCTTGTGCAATTTGTGCGATGTTAAATAGTTTATCTACGTTAGAACCATATTTAGAAGCTAAACGTTTGGCAACATCGGCTTGAAGTCCAATCGCTTTACCTTCTTCAACTTTGCGTTCCACAAAACTTTCAAAGTTAGCGCTACCACCTACATCACCACCAGAAATTGGTGTATGTTTTGTTTTACATTCAGCAAAAGTCAATTTATATTCTTGTTTCAAGCGCTTAGCTAATAAATCTACGATTTCAAGCGCCATATGACGATAACCTGTTAATTTACCACCTGCGATTGTTAATAAGCCTGATTTACCTTCCCAAATTTCATCTTTACGTGAAATTTCAGAAGGGTCTTTTCCATCTTCTAAAATTAAAGGTCTAACTCCTGCCCAAGTTGATTCGATATCTTCATCTTTAACATTAACATCTGGGAACATATAGTTAATCGCATTAATTAGATAATCTCTATCTTCCTGTGTTGTTAAAGGTTTTGTTTTGTCATTATCATAGAAAGTATCTGTAGTTCCAACGTATGCTTTACCTTCACGTGGAATTGCAAAGATCATTCGACCATCTTTTTCAGTGTCAAAATAAACAGCTTGTCTTAATGGAAACTTAGATTGATCAATGACTACATGGACACCTTTAGTTAAACGTAATTGTTTATTGTTACGTGTATAATCTTTTTTACGAACTTCATCTACCCAAGGGCCTGCTGCATTAATAACTTTTTTAGCGTTAATTTCATACATTTCACCAGTAAGTAGATCTTGCACTTCAATACCTCTTACTTTTGATTTAGAATCGTAAATGAAATCTGTAGATTTCGTGTGATTTAAAATCTCTGCACCATTTTCTTCAGCACGTTTCATAACTTCAATTGTTAAACGTGCATCATCAGTACGGTATTCAACGTAATAACCGCCACCTTTAAGTCCATCTTTTTTAACCAATGGCTCTTTGTTTAATGTTTGTTTTTTGCTTAACATTTTTTTGCGTTCATATTTTTTTACGCCTGCTAAACGATCATAAGCAGTTAAACCTAAATTAGTTGTGAATTTACCAAACGTTCCGCCTTTGTGCATTGGTAATAACATCCATTCAGGAGTAGTTACATGAGGGCCATTTTCATAAACAATCGCACGTTCTTTACCCGTTTCAGCTACAACTTTGATTTGAGCTTGTTTTAAATATCTTAAACCACCGTGAACAAGTTTAGTAGAACGAGAACTTGTACCTTGAGCAAAATCTTGCATTTCTACTAAAGCTACTTTCATTCCTCGTTGAGACGCATCTAACGCAATACCTGCACCTGTAATACCGCCACCGATAATAACGACATCGTATTCTTCATTTTGTAAATTTTTCTTAATTACTTCTCTGTTTAATGTTGATAAAGCCATAAATATACCCCTCCGATATTTTATTTATGCGAAAAAAGAGAGACCTATCCATACAGAATCAAACTGTATGTAACAGGTCTCTCAAATCTCGACTGATGTATTAACTTAATTTAATCATATCACACTTCAATAAACTAAGCCATGTTTAGAGATTAATCTTCCAATTTAAAGACCTGAGTAGCTTCAACTGCTTTTTTCCAACCTTTATATAACTTAGTTCTGTCTTCTTCAGACATCTGTGGTGTAAATTCTGTTTCTAATTGCCATCTATTTGCTATTTCATCTTTACTATCCCAGAAACCAACAGCTAATCCTGCTAAATAAGCTGCACCTAATGCTGTCGTTTCTTGTATTTCAGGGCGTTCTACAGCAGTATTTACAATATCAGCTTGGAATTGCATGATAAAGTTATTTTTAACTGCACCACCGTCAACACGTAAATTGTTCACTTCAATCTTAGAGTCTTTAGACATAGCTTCCATAACATCACGAGTTTGGTAGCATAAAGATTCTAAAGTCGCACGAATAAAGTGTTCTTTTTCAGTACCGCGACTTAAACCAAATATAGCACCTCTAGCCTCTGAATCCCAATAAGGTGTACCTAATCCTACAAATGCTGGTACGAAGTAAACATTATCTGTAGAATCAACACGTGTAGCATAATTCTCTGATTGAGGTGCAGAATTTATAATTCTTAGTCCATCACGTAACCATTGAATTGCTGAACCTGAAACAAAGATAGAACCCTCAAGTGCATAATTGACTTTACCGTCTAAGCCGTATGCAATAGTAGTTAACAATCCACTTTCAGATTTAACTGGTTCTTCACCAGTATTCATTAACATAAAGCCACCTGTACCATAAGTATTTTTAACATCTCCACGTTCGAAACAAGCTTGTCCAAATAGTGCTGCTTGTTGGTCACCAGCGATACCTGAAATCGGTACCTCTTGACCGAAGAAATGATAATCTTTAGTGTGAGCGTAAATTTCACTAGATTCTTTAACTTCCGGTAATAATTGTTTAGGTACATTTAATAAATCAAGTAGCTCATCATCCCATTTTAAATCGTAAATATTATACATTAAAGTACGACTAGCATTTGAATAATCTGTAATATGTGCTTCTCCACCAGATAACTTCCAAACGAGCCAAGTATCAATTGTACCGAATAATAAATCACCATTTTCAGCTTTTTCTCTAGCTCCATCAACATTATCAAGAATCCATTTAACTTTTGTGCCAGCGAAGTAAGGATCTAACAATAATCCAGTTTTATTGCGGAATGTTTCTTCATGACCTTGTTCCTTTAATTCATGACAAATTGATTGTGTTTGACGGGATTGCCAAACAATTGCATGGTATATTGGACGTCCAGTATTTTTATCCCAAATAACTGTAGTTTCACGTTGGTTGGTAATCCCAATACCCTCAATTTGGTCAGCGTTTATTTCATTTTCATTTAATACTTCAGTCATAACTGCTAATACCGAAGTCCAAATTTCATTTGCATCGTGCTCTACCCAACCTGATTTAGGGAAGTATTGCTTAAATTCTCTTTGTGCAACACCTTTAATATCGCCTTCTTTATCAAATAGAATGGCTCTTGAACTTGTTGTTCCTTGGTCAATCGACATGATGTATTTTTCCATAAATTTTCTCCCTTTCTGCTATGTGAATAAAAACACTTATTTTTTAATTTTGAATAATAAGGAAGTGTACTATATGTATAGCACTTTTCCAAAAAAATTAACCACTAATTTAAGATATTTATTAAATTAATTAATAAATAGACTCAATATCATTTGATTTATTAGATTTGTTCAATACTAAACCTAATACTAATGTTGCTATTACTAGTAAAATACCTACTGCACAAATTAAATCAAATTGACCTTTATAAAATACTTTATAAATAACTGCTCCAAGCATACCTCCAGCTATAGGTCCTAATACAGGTACAATCGCGTATCCCCAATTAGAACCACCTTTACCTGCAATTGGTAATATAGCATGAGCGATTCTTGGTCCTAAATCACGTGCTGGATTAATTGCATATCCAGTCGGACCACCTAAGCTCAAGCCAATAGCCACGATTAAGCCACCAACAATAAGTGGATTCATTCCATCTGCAATTTTATTTACACCGATAAATAAGATACCTAAACATAAGATTGCTGTCCCAATAATTTCACTTAAAAAGTTTGCAAAATAATTCTTAATTGCAGGTGCTGTAGAGAATACACCTAACTTTGCACCCTGATCTTCAGTTGCCTTCCAATGTGGTAAATACATTAACCAAACTAATACACCACCAAAGATACCTCCAAGCATTTGACATATAATATAGCCAGGTACTTGAGCCCAACTAAAACTTCCATCCATCGCTAAAGCAATTGAAACCGCTGGATTTAAATGTGCACCTGAAAACTTACCAACTGCGTATGCGCCCATTGATACGGCTAATCCCCAACCTGCTGCAATTACTATCCAATCAGAATCCTGTCCAGCACTTCGCTTTAAATTGACGTTAGCACAAACGCCACCACCGAAAAGGATTAGAATAGCAGTACCAATAAATTCTGCTAAATATACATTCATGACGAATCCTCCTATAAGACAAAAAGATTCCTACAAAAGCGCTAATAAAGGCATTGCAGAAATCTCTTCGTCTCTTAATCTAATATTAACTTGTTTAAATCATACAGAAAGTTTGTAAGCGTTGTCAATACTTTCGTTAAAAATTTGTCACATTTAAATTGTTTAAAAAATAGTTATGATTGCTTTTTAAGATTTTAAATTAAAGCCAAATTGTTAACGATACTATCTACCATAATAAACGATTGCTTGTTGTAACGTAACTTGCCCCGCTATCAAGTGCTTGAACAATTTCACTTTCTTCATTAATTAAACCACCTGCTATAACTTTTGAAGGGGTTTCTTCATCAATAATTTTAACTACTTTATGTGCAATCCCAGGTAATACTTCAACGAAATCTGGTTCAACCTTCTTAATTAAGTTGATGCTTCTGCTTAATGCTTGGCTATCTATAATAAACACCCTAAAAATCGTTAACTTATTTAACGATTTAGCCTTCTGAATTACTTTAGATTTGGTAGAAACGATCCCTTTAGGATTATAAGTTTGAATTATATACTCACAAGCAAATTCATCGACAGCCATCCCTTTAATTAAATCAATATGAATATAAGTTTCAATTTGATTTGCTTTAAGTAATGCCATAACACTTTTCAAATGACCGATATGCATATCTAATAATACGCATATTTTATAATCTGTTTTTATTAATTTCTCTAAATCTTTCATGTTGCGTATCGCTGGTAAAACATATTCCTTCATGCGGCATTTTCCTCTCTACATTACACGTTTAAATAGTTTTTCAAGTTCATAATTTGAGAAATTTATGATTATAGGTCTGCCATGAGGACAAGTGAATGGATCTTCTGCTTCACGTAACTGATCAATCAAATCCGCCATTTCATTATTTTTTAAATAATGATTTGCCTTTATTGATTTTTTGCAACTCATCATGATGGCAGCATCTTCACGCATTTTTTTAACATTTACTTTTTTATCGTTTAATACTAACTCAACCATATCTTGAATTATTTCTTCAGCTTCAGCTTTTGGGAACCAAACTGGGTAACTATTAACGATATAATCATGACCGCCAAAGTGCTCTAAATGAACACCCACTTTGTCTAATTCATCTTGATATTGATCAATAATCATTTGTTCGTCTTTTGAAAAGTGGAATGTTAGTGGTATTAATAAATCTTGAACTTCATTAGTCACTTCGCCAATTTTTTCTCTAAAATATTCATATTTGATACGTTCTTGTGCAGCATGCTGATCTATCATAAACATGCCATTCTCATTTTGAGCAATGATATAAGTGCCATGCACTTGTCCAACGACTTCCATATACGGAACGCGTCGAGATGGTGTGGTACTTACTTTACCTTTAATATCATTATAATCTTGCTGACTGTATAATGTTTGATAAGCTTTTGATGACGCTTCATCACTATTGTTTTGTTCAGTTACAACTTCTTCTGAATCGTTTGTAAATTCGTCATTTAATGATGAAACATCACCATTGTCTAAATCATTCAAAATTTCTTTTTGAATTTGGAAGTAATCTTTGTCATCTGAACGTTTATTATTATGTACGAAACTTTCCGTACTTTCATTAATTAACTCATTATTATCTAAATCGTTTTTTTCTAAATTTGGATTTTGTAATTCAGATTCACTCATATCATAATAATGAGAATTTGATTTGTCTTGATTAGAGTTACGCTGCCTTCTTTCAAAGTCTAATTTTTGTTGTTCAAATTGATTTAAGACTTTATTTTTTTTAGGCGTTCTATCCAAATCGTTTTGTGGAATTAATATTCTATCCTTGAACGCATAACGGATTTTCTCAACTATTAATTGATATAATTGCTCTTCCTTAGATAATCTGACTTCTAATTTAGTTGGATGGACGTTCACATCTACTAATATAGGATCCATTTCTATGTTTAAATAGCATATCGGGTAGCGTCCTATTGTCAGTAATGTATGATAACCTTCAATAATAGCTTTATTTAGTACAAAATTTTTAATATATCTTCCATTGATAAAAATTGATATATAATGTTTGTTACTTCTTGAGTGTTCTGGCTTGGCCACAAAGCCTTCAAGGTGATAATCACTTGTATCACCTTGAATATGCACTAAATCTTTTGCTACTTTTATACCATAAATCTCTGACATAACTTCATTTGTTTTACCCGAACCATTCGTTTTTAATAACGTTTTTCCATCAGATATTAATGAAATTCGTATATCAGGATGACTCATTGCCATTCGATTCACAATATCTGTAATTTTACCTAACTCTGTGTATAAGCTTTTAATATATTTTAAGCGAGCTGGTGTATTGTAGAAAAGTGATGAAACAGTAATATCTGTACCTTTTTTAGCTTTAGCAGGTTTACGACTTAAAATCTCTCCGTTTTCTGCATAAATTTCATGTCCATTTTCATTATCAGTGCAAGTTTTAAGTGTAACTTTAGCAACTGAAGATATACTCGCTAATGCCTCCCCACGAAATCCTAACGTTCTGATATGAAATAAATCGTCATCGGCATCTAATTTACTTGTGGCATGTCTATGAAACACTAAATCTAAATCATCTTGTTCTATTCCAGTACCGTTATCTACTACTCTAATTGAGGATATACCTGATTGTTCTACCTCAATATTAATTTCTGTCGATTTAGCATCGATTGCATTTTCTAGCAATTCTTTCACAACTGAGCTTGGACGCTCTACTACTTCGCCTGCTGCTATTTTATTAGCTAAAGAGGTTTGTAGTTCTTTAATTTTGCCCATTTTCAAACACCTCTATCTCAATTGGTTTTGTAATTCACTTAGTTTTAGTAATGCTTCAATAGGCGTCATGTTTGATATATTAAGATTTTTAATCTGTTCCTCAATTTCACTAGTCATTGTTTCTGAATCAAATAAATCGAAAGACGCTTGTTCAAATTCATTCTCATTTTCATACTTTGTTGTTTGAGACTTTTTATCATTGTTATTTGCATTTTGTGCGTCATCATCTTCAAACCCTTCCACTGAGGCTGAATCTTTAAGAACAGTAACGTTAGAATACTCTTCATTATCAGATGCATTTTGACTTTGTTCAAAAGCATCTAATATAACTTGTGCACGATTAATAACTTCATCTGGCAAGTTAGCTAGTTTCGCTACTTGAATACCATAACTATCATCTACAGCACCATCTTTTACTTTATGTAAGAAGATTAATTCACCTTGATATTCATCTGCAGCCACATGAACATTTTTAAGACTTGGTAGTTCTTGATCTAAAGTCGTAAGTTCATGATAGTGTGTTGAGAATAAAGTTTTCGCATGAGATGTTTGAGCAACATATTCAATCATTGCTTGAGCTAACGCTAGCCCATCATATGTTGAAGTCCCTCTACCAATTTCATCGAAGATTATTAAACTATCTTCTGTTGCGTAAGTTAAAGCTTTTTGTGCTTCTAACATCTCTACCATAAATGTACTTTTTCCTGATACTAAATCATCTGCAGCACCTATACGAGTGAATATTTGATCAAATATTGGTAATTCTGCTTTATCACAAGGAACATAAGCCCCCATTTGAGCCATGATGCTTATGATTGCTACTTGTCTCATGTAAGTTGACTTACCAGACATGTTAGGACCAGTTATTAGATATATAAAGTTATCTTTATCTAATTTACAGTCATTAGGTACATAGTCATTGTAGTCCATCACACGTTCAACAACAGGATGGCGAGAGTTCTCTAAGCTTAGCGTTTTATTATCACTAAATTCAGGTTTAACATAGTTGTATTTTTGTGCAATTTCAGCAAAACTTTGTAGGCAGTCAAGTTCAGAGATGATTTTAGCCTGTTTTTGAAGTCTTTCAGTATATGTTTTAATGTGTTCTCTTAGGCGAACAAATAGTTGATATTCAAGATCTACCGCTTTATCTTCTGCACCTAAAATAATATCTTCTTTTTCTTTCAATTCATCTGTAATGAAGCGTTCGGCATTGGACAATGTTTGTTTACGGTGATAGCCAAATTTACTAGGTTCAAATCCTTGTAAATTTGCTCGTGTAATTTCTATAAAATAACCAAACACTTTGTTAAAACTAATTTTAAGAGATTTAATACCTGTACGCTCTCTTTCTTTAGCTTGTAGTTGTGCTAACCAATCTTTTCCATTTTTAGAAGCTTCTAAGTATTCATCTAATTGTTTACTAAAGCCTTGTTTAAATAGACCTCCATCTTTAATGGAAATAGGCGGTTCTTCGATTAAACTATCCTCTAACACTTGTAATAAGTCTTCTAACGGTTCAAGGGAACTAAATTGATTTGATGCTACGTCATTCATACTTTCAAGTAAAGATTTAATATTAGGTATCTCTGAAATTGAATGTTTAAGTTGAATTAAATCACGCGCATTGACATTGCCATAACTGACACGGCCAACAAGTCTTTCTATATCATATACTTGATTTAAATATCCTCGTAAAGTGTCTCTCTCAATAAAGTGATTCATGAATGATTCTACTACACTTAGTCTTTCTTCAATTCTTTCTTTATTGATTAATGGTCTATCTATCCATTGCTTAAGGCGACGTGCTCCCATCGGCGTTTTAGTTTCATCCATTAACCATAAAAGTGTTCCTTTTTTAGATTTTAATCTAATACTTTCGGTTAATTCTAAATTTCTTTTAGCATAGTAGTCCATCTTCATAAAATCCACTGCAGCATACGTTATTGCAGTTTCTAAGTGAGACAAATCTCGTTTTTGAGTATGATAAACATAATCGAGTAATAGTTGTGTTGCTAGATACATATGATTATTAGTTAATTGATTCACTTCATAGCTTGCATCGGAAATAGATTCTCTAATTGTTATAGTTTCTGTAGTTAAATAGATTTGTTTTTTAAGATTTTCATCAATTTCTTGGTTAACAACGATTTCATTAGGATTAATAGTTACAATTTCATTAATCAATGTATCTTCATCTTCAATTTGAGTGGCTTTTAACTCTCCTGTAGAAATATCACAATAACTAAGGGCGTAGTTACTATCTTGTTTAATGAAACTTAAAATGTAGTTATTTTGGTTTTCATCCATACCACCTTGTTCCATGACTGTTCCAGGTGTTACAACTCTAACTACTTCACGTTTTACCATACCTTTAGTTTGTTTAGGATCTTCCATTTGTTCACAAATTGCTACTTTATAACCATTATTTATCAATGTTTCAATATAGCTATTAGCGGAATGATACGGAACGCCACACATAGGTATTGGATTCTCTTTTTTAGCATCTCTTTTAGTTAATGTAATTTCTAATACCCTTGACGCTTCTTTAGCATCTTCAAAAAACATTTCATAAAAATCGCCTAATCTGAAGAATAATAAGCAATCTTGATATTGCGATTTAATTTTTAAATATTGTTGCATCATCGGTGTCGTGTTAGACATATTTTCACAACCTTACTAATTTTTTCCGATTTATTACATGCTTTTAACTCATATATTTTAACATATGAAATGTTACAACGCTCGTGAGTTCATTTTATTGATTTTATTTACTTTTTAGAGTTTAGTTAAAAATGATTCATCTTAATTTACAAATAAAAAAGATTATCACAACAAAATAAAGAACACATACGTTTCATAAACGACTGAACTTTATTTTTGGAATGATAACCTTAAATCAACTAAAACAATCTCTTATTTCCAAACTATTATTTTTTAAATCTATCTAGTAAACCTCTTTTTTTCAACATTATAAGTAAGAAATAACTAATAGCAGCTCCGATAAAACTTGAAATAATAAACGCTATCATTAAAGGTTTGACGAAGAAATCTTGCATACCTAAAACCCAGGCCATTGGTATACATAAAAGACTTCCTATAATGCCTGTACCAATTACTTCACCAACAGCAGCCATAAAGATATGTTTTCTATACATATAGAATACACTAGCCAATAGCACGCCAATCATACTTCCAGGAAATGCAAAAAAACTACCAGTACCGAATAAATTTCTTATGATTGATGAAATTAATGCTTGGGCTAAACCGTACCATGGTCCTACAAATACTGCGCATAACACATTGATGAAATGTTGAACAGGTGCTGCTTTGACAGGACCTAAGGGTATGATAATAATACTGCTTAATACAACATTAGTGGCAATTAACAGTGCAGTAAGTGTCAATTTTCTATTGTTCATAGTGCTTTTCCCTTTCTTCCATTAATCCTTATGTTCATCTTCATTATGTTCATTCAAACGATCTTCCATTGTGCTTATCATTAGTTGTAATAAATCATTTGCTTCATACTGAGCAGAACGAAATTCTTCCACTATTGGTAATTCATTAATTTCATGTTCAAGCGCTTCAATTTCATTTTCTGATTGCTGATAAGCATGTTGTTTCCCATAATTTTGAAAATTAACTGATTGCTTTTGTTGTTTTTTTAAGCGATTCATTTTACTTTCAATATTACGATTTTCATGAATTTGTTTCTCTATATTTTGATAAGATTTTATAAGATCTAAATCTTGAATTTTACTCGTGAGTTGATCGGCTTGTTTTAAAATATCATCTTTACTATACATTTAATTTGTCACCAATGGTGCATCGTTAAATTCTTTAAATGTACCATTTAATGAATATTGCTTTGTTTCATCAATTTCAACATTTACTAACTTACCGATTGCTTCACGTGGTCCTTTAAAGTTAACTAACTTGTTCTTTTCAGTATAACCTGCTAAAACTGTATCATCTTTTTTACTTGAACCTTCACATAGAACAGTTACAGTTTTGCCTTCATATTGATTCATGGCTTTTTCTGAATAATGTCCTACTTTTTTATTTAAACGTTGTAATCGTTCTTTTTTAACGTCTTCAGGTACATTATCTTTCATTTTTGCGGCAGGTGTACCATCCCTTTGAGAGTATAAATACGTATAAGCGTGCTCAAATTGAACTTCGTCATATAGTGATAATGTCTCTTCAAATTGTTCTTCAGTTTCGTTTGGATATCCAACAATGATATCAGTAGTTAAAGCTACATTAGGTATTGATTTTTTTATTCTATTAACTAAATCTAAATAACTTTCTCTTGTATATTTACGTCCCATAATTTTCAATACAGCATTATTTCCTGATTGTACGGGTAGATGGATATGAGGTACAATATTGCCACCTTTAGCTATTACTTCAATCATTCTATCTGTAAAGTCCCATGGGTGACTAGTAGTAAAACGTACTCTTGGAATATCAATTTTGGAAATGTCTTCTAATAAATCTCCTAATCCATACTCTAAATCCTTAATATCTTTACCATATGAGTTTACATTTTGACCAAGCAAAGTTATTTCTTTATAACCATCTCTCGCTAAACCGCGAACTTCTTCAATAATATCTTCTGGTCTACGACTACGTTCTTTACCTCTAGTAAAAGGTACAATGCAATATGTACAGAATTTATCACAGCCATACATAATATTAACCCATGCTTTTGTACTACCTTCACGTACTTTAGGAAGGTTTTCAATAATGTCGCCTTCTTTAGACCAAACTTCGACAACCATTGCTTTAGATAGGTATGCTTCTTCTAAAATTTCAGGTAATTTGTGAATATTATGAGTTCCGAAAATCATATCCACATTTTGGTATGATTTAAGTATTTTATTTACTACTGACTCTTCTTGTGACATACATCCACATACACCAATTAATGCTTCTGGTCTATTCTTTTTTAAATGTTTTAAGTTACCAATTTCACTAAACACTTTATTTTCAGCGTTTTCACGAATCGCACATGTATTTATCAAAATAACGTCCGCTTCGTTGATATCTTCTGTAGCAGTATATCCTAAGGCTTGTAATATTCCTGCCATTACCTCAGTATCATGTGCATTCATTTGGCAGCCATATGTTTTTATTAAGAATGTGCGGCCTTTGCCCATCCCTTCAAACTTGTCTTCTATATGAAAGTCACGATTATAATTTATATCTTGTTTTCCACGTTTACGTGCTTCTTTTAAACTAGGTGGTTGATAAATTTTTTCGAAATATTTACTATAATCTTTTTCTACTTTTCTATCGCGTTCATCAAGGATATTTATCGTACCAGCTTTTCTTTGTTCTTCGTTCACTTTAAAAAATTCCTTTCTATATGCCCTTATATCATTAGTTCATTATATTAAAATTAATAATAAAGTGCAAAAAGAGTTGAAATAGTTAATAAATTTGTCATTTAAAAAGTGGAATGGGGTGGGATAGACATAATATTTTTACAATATTTATTTAGATGTAATCCCAGCAAAGCAAGATTAACTAGCATTATATAAGCTTGTTATAGGTTTTTTTAGATCAGTCAACTACTGCCATTATAAAAAATATAGCCTAAGACACAGATTTATGTCTCAGGCTTATCTCATTTAAACTTTACTTACTCGTTATCATATTTTCCTGTCAATGTTTCAATTGTGATGCCAGCTGGTACATGGTAGAACTTAACTTGACTTATAATACTCGGACATTCTAATTCAACCATACGTTCATGCAATTTTTGGATTAAAATTAAGCACTCACTCATATCACCTTGAACTGTGGTCTCAAGCGGGCCAACTCTAAAATGCAATCCAGAATCATCAATAATTTTTATTGCCTCATCTACATAAGGTATAACGTCTTCATTGTTTGGCGTTTTCGGAACGATTTGAATACTCATTAATGTGTCTTGCATTAACAATCACCTCATTCAATATTATTACCTTAATTTTACCACGCCCTTATTTAACTTGCCTTAATTAATTGCCGAGTTAATTGCTTGGCCAAAATCATACATTTTATCATCCCAATTTGATTCATCCATTCTACTTTTACGATTAAACTTATTATTTTTAAATAAAGACTTTCTTAAACTAGATGTTAATTCTATTTGTACCCCAACTTCATTTTTAGTGCAATTAACTATATTATCATCTTGAACACCAGACATGTGACTCGGTGCTTCTTTAACTTCTACACCTATTTGATTTAATTCATTAGCAATACGCTCTTTTAATTGATTATCTTTACCACCGATATAAGCAACGTTTTCTTCACCAAGACATCCATGAATTGTTACAGCACGTTCACTAGATTTCACTAAGTTCATTGCGATATCATTATCATAGTTTATAGATGTCACATGCAATTCATTGTTTCCTTTTGTACGAATACCGTTAAAGGCGAAATAATTAAATTGCCCTTCATTAGCGATGACCCTAGCAATTTCAGAAGTAGCTGGTTCAATTCCACCACCATGTATTGCTAAAATCGTTACGTTACTATCTCTATCTTCAGTAATTATCTCCCAATCCTCATTCTCAATTGTCTCATTTTGTAATTCTTTCATTGAATGATATTTATCCATTGTAAAAACCTCTCTTAAGTATAGTGTTATTATTATTCTTTCCCATTTTATATGTTCTAAAAAGTATTTAAATGATTTTTAACAATGATTACTTAAACTAAAATATTTTAATATTTTCTATACATCATTAAGCAATGGTGTTATTATTTTCAATAAAAAAACTCTTAAGTTATAAAAAAACTCACTTCAAAACTTAAAGCGTTTTAAAGTGAGCTCCTACAATTTCTATACAAATTGAGCAGTTAAGTTATTAAAATCTTCTTCTGTTATATGAATATCGCGTTTAGATAATGCACTTTCATTTAATTCTTCAATTTGAGACTCATATGATGGTGTTTCAGTATCTTGATATACAATACCTTTAACTAGTGATTCATGATCTAGAACAGTCTTCATTGCTAATTGTTTATCTGAAGTATCATAGCCTTCGATATCTTCTAAACTAGTTAAATGTTCTTTAAACCAATCATATGTGTTTACTTTGTTGTATGTTACACATGGTGAAAAGACATTTACAAAAGAAAAACCATCATGGTTAATCGCATCTTCAATTAGTTTAGTTAATGCTTTAATATCACTAGAAAAGCCTTGTGCTACAAAAGTAGCGCCTGATGATAAAGCTAATTCGAGTGGTGCAACATTCTTCTCGATATTACCTTTAGGGGTAGATTTAGTAACAAAACCAACCGCAGATGAAGGCGACGTTTGACCTTTAGTTAAGCCATAAATTTGATTGTCCATAACAATATACGTCATGTTCATATTACGTCTTAATGCGTGTATGGTATGACCCATACCAATAGCGTATCCATCACCATCACCACCAGAAGCAATAACTGTTAAATCCTTGTTCGCCATTTTTACACCTTGCGCTAATGGTAAAGCACGCCCATGTATGCCATGTACACCGTATGAATTAATATAACCAGATAGTCGTCCTGAACAACCTATACCAGTAATAATTGCTACTTCCTCTGGCTCTAACCCTACATTAGCTGCTGCCTTTTGAATAGCTGCTTGAACTGAGAAATCACCACAACCTGGGCACCAATTTGGCTTCACATTATTTCGAAAATCTTTAAATGTAGCCAATTATACCAACTCCTTACTTTCGCTTACTACTTTTTGTCCTTTAGATTCAATTTCATGAGGTAAGAAAGGTGTTCCATCATACTTAGTTTGATTTATTAATTTATCTTGAATAGTTGTATTCATTTTAAGGATATTTGAAAGTTGACCTTGATAATTATGTTCAACAACAATAACTCTAGATGCTTTATCGATAGCTGCTTGAATGACATCTTTCGGCATAGGATGTAGTTGTCGAATCTGCATTGTATTTACTTTTATACCTTGAGCGTTTAATCTTTCAGCACCTTCTTGAATAGCACCTTTACTAGATATGAACCCTATAAATAGAATATCTGCTTCTTCGTGTTGTTCATCTAACTCAACAGGTTTTTCAATTAGTAAATTTGTTGTTTTAAGCATTCGTTTTTCCATTTGTTGACGTCTATTTTCAGAAGCTTCACTCGGTTTACCTTCTTCATTATGTTCAACGCCAGTTACATGGTGTATGCCACCTTTAACACCTGGAATAGGTCTAGGTGATACACCATTTCCTGTTAATGCATATCTTCTAAAGTATTGTTTGTCATCTTCTTCTCGTTCAATATCAGATTGTAATAACTCGCCACGGCGTATTTGAATTTTATTATAATCTAAGCGTTCAACTGTTTGTTTACCTAATGATAATTGTAAGTCACTCAATATAATTACTGGGCACTGATATTCTTCTGCTAAATTAAAAGCCTCAATAGTTAAATAAAATGCATCTTCAGCATCTGTAGGAGCAACTACTATTTTAGGTATATCTCCATGCGTACCATAAATCATTTGCATTAAATCTGATTGTTCTTGCTTGGTTGGTAAACCTGTAGATGGTCCACCACGTTGAGTATTAATAATGACTAAAGGTGTTTCAGTCATACCTGATAGGCCTATGGCTTCCATCATAAGTGATAAACCTGGGCCAGCACTAGCAGTGAATGCTCTGACACCTGCATAATTAGCACCAATTGCCATATTGGCTGCAGCAATTTCATCTTCAGTTTGTACTACCGTGCCGCCTACTTTTGGGACGTTTGCAATCATATATTCCATAATTTCAGATGCCGGTGTAATTGGATAAGCAGCCATGAAACGAGAACCAGCTGAAATTGCACCTAATCCAATAGCATCATTACCAATCATATATAAGTGTGGAGTCTCTTCAGTCGTTTGTAGTTTGAAGTCTCCTTGTAAATCATTTAATTGTTCTTTCATCAATGTATAACCTTGATTTAGAGCTTCAATGTTCATTTCTACAACTTTTTCACCTTTTTTAGTAAACATATTAGTTATAAGGGTTTCAAATGTTGCAGTATCTAAATCCATGATTGCACATGTTGCTCCTACAGCAACCATATTTTTCATTAATGCAGTACCTAATTCTTTAGCTGTGCTAGTAAAAGGTAATTCAATAAGTTGAGCACGACATTGTTCAGGTTTTGTCGGTTTAGCTTTTGCATCAGCAATAATAATGCTATCTTCACGCATTTCATGATGATTCAATTCAATCGTTTCTTGATCAAAAGCCACTAGAATGTCTAAATCATCACTGATTGCATGTACAGGTGCAGTAGATACTCTAATTTTGTTATTAGTATGTCCACCTTTTATACGACTTGAGAAATGTCTATATCCATATAAATAATAACCTTTACGATTCATTGCTGTGGCAAAGATTTCTCCAGTCGATTCGATACCTTCACCTTGTTGTCCGCCCACTTTCCATGATATTTGTGATTTCATATCATATGCCTCCTGTGGAATTAATTCATAATAAATCATAACAAAAATAACCACCGTCTTACTATGACAACAGTGGCAATTATTTAAATTCATACTAATGGACTATATTCGTTCATCTATAAGTTTCTTTTGAATTATTTATTAAATGGATGATCGTCATTAATTAAAATTCTTTCAATTTGTTTTGTTTTTCCATCTTTATCTAAATCTATAATAACACCAGATAGAACACTTCTTCCATCATCCGGCACAACATGACGTTGTGGTAAGCTTGTAATAAATCTCTCTATTACTTCATCACGATTAATACCTAATATACCATCGTAATATCCTGTCATACCAACATCAGTAATATATCCTGTGCCATTCGGTAGTACACGTTCATCTGAAGTCTGAATGTGCGTATGCGTACCAACTACCGCACTTACTCTACCATCTAAATACCATCCCATTGCATTTTTTTCTGATGTCGTTTCTGCATGAAAATCAACAAATATAAAATTAGTCTCTTTTTTAGCTTCTTCAATAAGTTGATCAGCTTTTTTAAAAGGGTCGTCGATATCTTGCATAAATGAACGGCCTTGCAAATTAATAATTGCTAATTTAATATCATTAATTTGAATAAATCTCATGCCTACACCAGGCGCTTCACTTGGAAAATTAGCGGGTCTTACCATTCTGTTTGCATCATCAATAAAGTCATAAATTTCACGTTGACCGTATGTATGATTACCCATCGTCATGAAATCTACGCCATCTCTTAATAATTGTTTATATAACTTTTCAGTTAGACCCTTACCGTGCGCTGCATTTTCAGCATTAACGATACTTACAGTAGGTCTATATGATTGTTTTATTTTAGGTAAATATTCAGCAATCGCATTTCTTCCAACTTTACCTACGATATCTCCAATAAATAATATCCTCATTGAATGTTCATCCTCTCATAAAAATAGTTTAATTCATATAGGTCTATAATAAAAGAGGATATTCATACTCTTTTTAAATTTGATATCTATTTGCTTTAGCATGTATACAACATATGTTAAGATAGGTTTATCAAAAGTAATAGGAGTTGTAAAATTTACATGTCAATTAATATTGATCCAGAAAAGTTTGCAGAATTAGTGGTAAAATCTAATCCATCTAAATCTGAAGATGCAGAAGATATCGCTAAAGAAAGTCTTGAATTATACATCAACGCTTATCGTTTAGCTGAAAGATATTCAAATATTGCTACTAATTGCTATGATACAGCAGAAATAATTTCTGAATTAAGAAAAACAGATTTACAACTTAAATAATTTATAAGACTATCAATTAAGGATAAGCATAAACATCAAATAGTTTAAGTTTACAATGAAAATTTATATTAAATGATTGAACTTTGAGTATGTCCTCAATTAGTTTATACTTTGGTTCTAGTCATCTATTTGGAGTGAGATTGAATTCGTAATGAATTCAATCTCACTCTTTTTTAATGACAACATTTCACCTACTTTATTATTTTTAATTAATAATTGAATTTTAAATAAAAAGAAAAAACAGACCCAAATTTGGATCTGTTAAAAACTATTTCGCATACTCTACTGCTCTTGTCTCTCTTACAACTGTCACTTTGATGTGACCAGGATATTGTAATTCATCTTCTATTTGCGTTTTAATGTCTCTAGCCAGTCTGTATGACTTCAAGTCATCTATTTCATCAGGGGAAACAATAACTCTAATTTCTCGACCTGCTTGAATAGCGAATGCTTTTTCTACACCATCATAACCTTCAGATAGTGTTTCTAAGCGTTCTAATCTACGTATATAGTTTTCAAGCGTTTCTTTACGAGCACCTGGTCTAGCCGCAGATAATGCGTCAGCAGCTGCTACTAGAATTGAAATAATAGAAGTAGGTTCAACATCACCATGATGAGAGTGAATAGCATTAATTACAGTTTCATTTTCTGCATATTTTTTAGCTAATTCAACACCTATTTCTACGTGGCTACCTTCAACCTCATGATCTATCGCTTTACCAACATCGTGAAGTAATCCAGCACGTTTGGCCAAGCTAACATCTTCTCCTAGTTCAGCAGCAAGCATTCCAGATAAATGCGCCACTTCAATAGAATGTTTCAAAACGTTTTGACCATAACTAGTTCTATAATTTAGACGACCTAAGACTTTAACTAAGTCTGGATGCATATTATGAACATTGATTTCGAATGTTGCTTGTTCACCAGCATCTCTAATAATGTCATCTACTTCTTTTCTAGCTTTATCTACCATTTCTTCAATTCTGCCTGGATGGATGCGTCCATCTGAGACTAAATTAACTAATGCTGTACGCGCGATTTCACGTCTAATTGGATCAAAACCAGATAAAATAACCGCTTCTGGTGTATCATCAATGATTAAATCAATACCTGTTAATGTTTCTAAAGTTCTAATATTTCTACCTTCTCTACCAATGATACGACCTTTCATCTCATCATTTGGTAAATTAACTACTGAAACTGTTGATTCAGTTGTATGGTCAGCAGCTAATCTTTGAACGGTAGTAGCTAATAATTCTTTTGCTTTTTTATCAACTTTTTCTTTAGCTTCTTTCTCTTTTTCTTTAACAAGTACTGCAATATCTTGTGACAGTTCTTCTTCAACCCTTTGAAGTTGTTCATTTACAGCTTCTTCTTGAGTGAGACCGGAGATGCGTTCTAATTCTTGTTCATGCTTCATTATTAATGTCTGAACACTACTCTCTTTTGCATCTACTTGTTGTTGTCTTTCTTCAAGTTTAGATTCTTTTTGTTCTAAAATCTCATCTTTTTTATCGAGAAGATCAGATTTTCGATCTAAATTTTCCTCTTTTTGAAGAAGTCGGGCTTCTTGTCTTTGAAGCTCACCACGTCTTTCACGTAGTTCTGATTCAGTTTGTTCTCTTATGATTTGGTTTTCTTCTTTTGCCTCTAATAATTTTTCCTTTTTGATATTATCTGCTTCTTTTTGACCTTGCTTGATAATATCATCAGCAGTTTGTCTAGCTTGTAATTGCTTTTGATGCAATAAATTTCGGGCTACAAAATACCCCACAACAACCCCTAGAATAATCCCCAGCAAAATGAGTAGGAGGTTTAATAAATTCACATAAACACCTCCTTTTTCTAGGTATTTGCTTTGTATATCAAAATCTCTTCATGATTTTTATAAATGTATAATAATTATACATATTAATTGTACGTTTATTAACTTGTTAGTGTCAAGATATGAAATTGCACTGTATTTCGAATTTACATACATTGGGAGTGGGACAGAATTCT